>NZ_JAUPTE010000002.1:54345-162860 GCF_036701705.1 Microcoleus sp. w1-18aA5
CGGCTCCGTCCCCGTCATCATCGGCTCCGTCCCCGTCATCATCGGCTCCGTCCCCGTCATCATCGGCTCCGTCCCCGTCATCATCGGCTCCGTCCCCGACGACGGCGTAGGCTGCGGCACCGTGCCACTATCCAAACTATCCGCGTTCTCATCGGGTAGCCGCCCTTCGAGAAAAATTAGTGGTACTGCACTTGGCATTGTTCCGACTCCTTGCGACGCTACTCAAAAACTACTAAATAAACTTAAAGTCAGATGCAGTAATGACGGTGCTGAGCGCTCCCGGCACTGTAGGAATAGAATTCAACACTGCCAAATCGAAAGCTGGGAGACTGTCATCTGCCACATTCGGGTCGAAGCCGAGAACGTACTTGTTAAAAGTATTGTTCAGGTACACGAAGAAAGCTCCCGTTTTGCTCGAACCCTTTTGATTCTTCAACACTGCATTTATGGCTTGAGCGTTATCAAATTTAGATTCAAACAAAATGACTGATTGCTTGCTGATGTCGTCGCCGCTAGACCCGATATTCCTGACGATAAAACTGGTGAAATCGAGAGTAGTTCCTGAATTGGTTAAACCTGCGAAATTTGACGACCTGAACAAAAATCTGTCGGTCTCGCTGCCGTTAGCGTTAAAGTCAGCAATCACGTCCACGCCTTCGCTGGGAGTTTCATAGTAGAAGAAGTCATTGCCAGCATCGCCCGTGAGCAAGTCAGAACCGTTGCCACCGCCCAAAATGTCATTGCCTGCACCACCGGAAAGCGAGTCGTTGTCATCGCCGCCCAATACCAAGTCATTGCCGAAGGCGCCGCTGAGACAGTCACTGCCGGCACCGCCGTCGAGAGTGTCGTCGCCCGCTTGGCCGTCGAGGGAGTCGCTGCCGGCCTCGCCCAACACGTAGTCATTGCCGGAACCTCCTAGTCCCGTGTCGTTGCCTTCTCCACCCAACATCGTGTCATCGTTGTCGCCGCCCAAGATGGAATCGTTATTGATACCGCCGTCGAGCAAGTTTCTGCCCAATCCACCGTCTAGGATGTCGTCGCCGGCACCGCCGTCGAGGGAGTCGTCGCCAATGCCACCAAGTAAGGTGTCAATCCCGGCGCCACCAAGTATCGAGTCCTCGCCGGATTCTCCCAATATCGAGTCATTGCCTGTTCCGCCGTCAATGGTGTCGTTGTTGTCACCGCCGCCTAGGATGTCATTGTCATTGCCACCGAACATCAGGTCGTTGCCCAGTCCGCCGATCAGCGAGTCTATGCCGTCTTGGCCGTCAACAGTATCGTTGCCCAGTCCGCCGTCAAGGGTGTCGTTGCCGATCGCACCCACCACCGAGTCGTTGCCTGCTTCACCGAATTCGAGGTCGTTGCCGCCACTGCCATCGATGATGTCGTTGCCGTCGCCCCCAGAGAGGGTATCGTCGCCGGCCCCGCCGAGGATGAAGTCGCTGAGGTTGCTGCCTGTAAAGCTGCTGGCCGGGAGTGCGCTGCGATCGACAATATTATCTACCACCGTAATGCTGAAGGATGCCGGCCCGATAGTTGCAGACCCGTCGGAGGCTGTAAACGTGAAAGTGTCGCTGCCACCTGCTGCCAGCAAGTTGTATTTGACGATGTTGTTGTTGATATCGTCTTGCGTGAATTTGCCGCCCACGTTGAGAAAGGTGCTACCCCTTTGGACAAAACCTCTGGTAGCATCGGGGGCTTTAGTAATCGTGTAAACGATTTCCAAGGGGCTGTTGTCGGGATCTGTGATTAACAAATCGGCGGCAGTAATTGTCTGGGTAGGATTACTTTTGGCAACCACCACACCGTCGTTAATTATTAGCTGCGGGGGGCTACTGACGTTGATGGTTACTACCGCCTTACTTGTGCCGCCGCTGCCGTCTGAGATCGAGTAGCTGAAGCTGTCAGTACCCGAGAAGCCCGGATTCGGGGTGTATTTGAATACGCCGCCGCCCACGGGAACCAGGCTTCCTTTGCTTGCTGGAGCAAAAGTCGTGACAGTCAGAGCGCTTTGTTCCTGGTCAGTGTCGTTCAACAGAACGTTGAAACTGAGTTCTTGACCCGCAACCGTGGTGAAGTTGTCGTTAACTGCTCTTGGAGGTTGGTTAAAGATGGGCGTCGGGAACGTCGGCGTCGGACTTCCTGTCGGCGTCGGACTTCCTGTCGGCGTCGGCAAATTCGGCGTCGGGAACGTCGGCACCGGCTCGTCTGGTGTCGGACTGGTTGTCGGTGTCGGACTGGTTGTCGGTGTCGGACTGGTTGTCGGTGTCGGACTGGTTGTCGGTGTCGGTAGGGGAAGCGGAGTTGCGCTGCCGGGAACTGTGGGGGCAATTACAAATGAGCTTCGCCCTAGGGTTCTGCTGTCTACTCCGGGCAATACTGCTAAAAAGTCGCCGCTGACACCGTTGCGAATAATCGTACTGCCGGCTTTGGTCTCGGTGCTTTGGAAGATTACCAAATCTTCAAACTTGAGGTCGCCACTTAACCCGATTAAATCTTCGCCTTGGCGAAAGTCTGTGAAAATGTCGGCATCAGCGAGATCGGGGCCGCCTGTGGTGATAAATGCCGCGTTAGTGCCGTCGCTGCTGCCGCTGGGGGAACTGAATGCACCGATGACGAAGACATCTCTGCCTTCGCCTCCTGCCACTACGTCTTTGCCTGCTTCGCCCCAAATAACGTCGTTGCCAGCACCGGCGTCCACGATGTCGTCGCCGTCACCGCCGAATACTATGTCATCGCCGTCGCCGGCAAAAATTGTGTCCCCGCCGGCGTTTCCGTAGAGCCAGTCGCCTCCTTCGTTGCCAAATAGCAAGTCTTCGCCGTCACCACCGAAGAGCGAGTCGTTGCCTTGGTCGCCCCACAGAATGTCGTCGCCTCGATCGCCCAAAAAGCTATCGTCGCCAGAACCGCCACGCAAGCTGTCGCTGCCTTTGCCGCCGTAAGCCGTGTCTCTGCCTTCGCCTCCGATTACCGTGTCGTTGGCGTCATTGCCATACAGCAGGTCAGGGTTATTTCCCCCATCGAGGGAGTCGTTATCTTTGCCTCCGTACAGGGTATCGAGTCCTGAACCGCCATCAAGAACGTCGTTGCCCTCATTGCCGAACAGCACGTCGTCATCGTCGTTGCCAAATAGTAAATCGTCGCCTCCGACTCCTTGCAAGGTGTCGTTGCCTTGCAGCCCGGAAATCACGTCTGGGCCGGGACTGCCAGCTAAGGAGTCGTTGCTTTCTGTGCCGCGGACTACGCCGCCGATGATTCCGGGCGAGGTACCTTGGCCTCCGCCCCCTGTGTCGTCTATGTCGCCAATTGTGTCGTCCCCGGAGGGAGGTGTTGGAGGTGTTGGAGTCGGAGTCGGAGTTGGTGTTGGCGTCTCTGGTTCTGGCGTCTCTGGTTCTGGCGTCTCTGGTTCTGGCGTCTCTGGTTCTGGTGTTGGAGGTGGTATAATTACTAATGGCACTGCACTTGGCATTATTTTGGCTCCTTTAAACGACGATCCCGATTTACTTTAAGAACTGATTAGTATCAGTTTGTTGCCACCAATCTGGCTTAAAATTGATTAATAACCCCATCATTTCTAACATACTAAATCAAAACTGCCACGGCTATAGATATTTTTTAAGCCGGGCATCTTTTGATCTCAAAATATTAATGATTGCACGTTTTGATGCCTATGTTGGGTATACTTTAATATCGCGCCAGTTCGAGAGAACCTAGAAGTCGCGCTTGGAGTGAGCCCGGTGTATTTATCCAGAATCAGAAAAAATAAAAATCTTCGCCGTCATAATTTTTTCTTTCCGAATGTCGAATGCTGAATACAGATTTGCCTTTTGCCTGCAGAAGCGAAGGTTATGCTGACTGCTGACAAGAAACAGAGCTGTTAATTAGGGGCAGAAGCGGCCCGGTTTGTTCTTGTCCACTGACGGATAGTTCGCTGTGGCAAAGGTAAAGCAGGGAACAGCGACTTAACAAATCTAGCAGAATTCGCCGCAGTCGCTGTTGGTCGGCCGCCGTTTCCTCTTCGGTTTCCCAGGGACGCCCCTGTTGCGATCGCAAAAATAAGGGAGCGCCAAACAATGTCGCCGCACCGCCGCTCAGCCACAGGGGCGAGCCTGCATCCAGCCAAAAGTGCCATTTGTGGGCGCGGCGGCTGCTGCGGTATTGGAAGATGTTGGCGAGGGTGACGGCTCTAGCTGCTGGGCCTTCTGGACGCACTGGAAAGGGGTTGGCGGTGACTGTTCCTTGGCGCAACAACTGGATGAACCGGGCGATCGTTTCTGAGTCGCCGCCATTTGTTGGTTCTACGCGCTGCATTCGCCCGTTGATTTCCCAGTAGTGGGTGGCGGTTTCCATTAACTCTCGCAGGGCTGCTAGCCGATCGTAGGGGAGGTATCTGTCGTTCATGAGAAATTTCTGGATGGCTCGATCGAGCAGGGCAATTGGGCTCGGCAACAGCCGATCCTGCTGTTGCGATCGCTGTTGTTCGATCCACTCGACAATGTGCTCGTAGGCCCTGGCTGCTCGGTGTCCCAGTCTGTCCCACCGGGGAAAAGCTGTAATTGGCAGCAGTTGAGGTCGATCGATATCTGGACAAAAACAGTGATCGGCGATTAAACCTGCTCTCACTTGGTCGATCGATTTTTGATGGTGAATTTGAGATGTTAGATTGAACATCGAGTTGGAATCTTCTGTTTCCAATGAACGGTGTTTCTGGCTGCCCAACACTACCAGCATTTCGGCTGTGCCGTCTCGATCGACTAAACGGCCGAGTCCCGGATAAACTAAGGCTAACAAAGTGAGTAAAGCTCGAATCTCTGGGGTAGTCGAGAGGGGACGTTGATCGTTGAGAGATACGGTGGCGATACCATCTCGCGCGAGAATTTCCGTTAAACTGTAACGGGCGATCGCATCCATCCCAGGGGCAATTACAGCGATTTCCTGCGGTTCCACGGCTTGTGACTTCACCGCATCGACGATGATTTCGGCGGTTTCTCGCAGCAGTTGAGCCCGGGAAGTGGTTTGGAGCGATCGAACTTTACCGGGCAAACTCAAGCCTAAAGGATAAAAACCCTCAGAATTAACTGCTAAACTTACCGCTAAATCTCCAATCTCTGGGGCTAAACCTGCTGTTGCGTCCAAATTTTCCACGCTTTGACAGCGGCTTTCGAGTCGGGCTAGGTATTCCGTGTCAGCCCCCAAGCCCAAACGCACTCCTCCATCCTGATTGTAGGAGAAAGCCCCCACTGCACCTTGGTCGAGCATTCGATCGAACAAATGGCGACTTATCGCCGGATAATCGTCAACATCGTCTGCGATCACAGCTTGGTATCTAGAGGCCAAATGCTTCTGGTAACTAACATCCGGCAACAAATAGCGCCAGTAGAGTTCGCAAACAATCCCGTAAGTCAGGAGCCCCCGCGTCAAGCACCATTCCCGCCACCTTTCCAGCAACTCTCCCATGCTAGTCCACAGGTTGATCGAGCCACCGTCACCAGCAAATCCCTGTTCCAGAATGCTAGGAATCTCTTCTCTCGGTGTACCGCTGACAGCAGCAAGTTGTAATAAGTCTAGTGTTCGACGCACCATTCGGTTTGGACTTACCCCTGTTTTTTGCAAAATCCCTTCGTCTAATTCGCGACGCCAGAGTCTCGCGGCAAGTTCCAGTTCTGTTTCAGGTTGCAGTCGCAAGGGAAATTGAGCCCTCAAATCCAGCGACTGAACTAGCAGGGGCCAAAATAACAATACCTCCTGCTCAAAAAAACCGAAGGGCGTTGTCGAGTGAAAGGTATATTTTCCTTCGGTAGCGACGGCGATGCGATCGGCCAATTCTAGCCGGTTGTCTCCGTTAGCTGCTAAGACTAAAATTGCTGGGGCAGTTTGTCCAGCCCGCCGCCGCCCGGAACTCGATCGCCCTGAAACTGTTGCAGGAAGAGGCTTGACAGTTTTGCTCCAAATGCAGAACTGCTCGACTAAACGAGTGGTTTTGCCGCTTCGGGCAGATCCTACAATCCAAATTGAATCTTCGGTGGCCGTTCTCAATTTATGTAAATTTGTTACCATACCGTGAATACTTTAATCACTAATGTCTACAGCCAACTAACCAGCTTTAGCTATGAATACTTCTCCGTGGAACAGGATTGTAAAATATCTCTACAGCCTTCACCAATGGTATCGAGAAACCCCTGAGAGGGCTCTAGAACAGGCCTACGATGCTGCGTTAGCAATTAAGGCGATCGAAGACGAGCATTTTGGCGGCCAAGGAATCTCTGAGCGATCGGGAGATTACGGACAAAGCACACTGTCTTACTTTAAATCCGAACTGGAAAAATACCTCAAGGTCATCCAAACCCGAATGGTTGAGTTTAATGCTAGCCGTTCTTTTTTAGAACTGCCGGAGCGAGTGGGGGCTAAACCCAAAACGGGGCGCAGCGCTGATTATTACCAGCACGGATTACATCTCAACAATAAAGATAGAGCCTCCCTTATATTTGAGAAGCTAGAGTTTATTGATGGAGTCATCGACAAGTATATTAATAATAGTAGATCAACGGCAATTGTTCCGGTTGTCAGTTCGGTAAATGTGCAGGCAAAATCTACAAATAGCAGTTCTCCACCTGACCCCAAAAATAAAGGTTCAGCTAATTCTGTTCAAATTCACGATGGTGAGGTTGACACTAACTATGAAGAAGTCAATTTATTACCGCGATCGCTTTTGGGGACTTTGAATCGAATCACTAAAGATTTAGACCCGGGAGCTGAAAAAGAAGTAGTCAAGAATTTTCGCAATTCCAAAGTCAAAACAATTATTTCTCTCAGATTTATTTTGCTTTTGATTTTGGTTCCGCTGTTGACAAATCAAATTTCAAAAAACTTTCTAGTCGGTCCGATCGTTGATCATTTGAGAGGTCAAGAAAATGCTTCACTTTTCATAAATGTTAACCTGGAAGAAGAAGCATTCCAAGAACTGGAGAGATTTGAGCAGCGCCTCAAATTTGAAAGGTTAATAGGCACGGCTCCCTCGCTTTCTTTAGAGGAAACGGAAAATAAGATTGCCGAAAAAGCAGTTGAAATAGCGGAGGAATACCGCGCTGAAAGTGGGGGAGCTATTAAAAATATTTTTGCTGATTTGATTTCCTTGATTGCCTTCGCTTCGATTATCGTCACTAACAAGAAAGAGATTGAGATTTTAAAGTCTTTCATGGACGATGTGATTTACGGTCTCAGCGACAGTGCAAAAGCTTTCGTAATTATTTTGTTTACAGATGTGTTTGTCGGATTTCACTCGCCTCACGGTTGGGAAGTAATTCTCGAAGGTTTATCGAGGCATTTGGGACTGCCAGAAAATAGGCAGTTCATATTTTTGTTCATTGCAACTTTTCCAGTGATTTTGGATACGGTATTTAAGTATTGGATCTTCCGTTATTTAAACCGGAGTTCGCCTTCGGCTGTTGCTACGTACAAGAATATGAACGAGTAATCAGAGGCGAAGGAAGTTCGGCAACGAGTAATGTACGGGATGTAACGGATGTAACGGATGTCAGAAAGAAGGAAGAAGGAAGAAGGAAGAAGGAAGAAGGAAGAAGAAAAAAAGATGTAATAATAGCAATGGTTTCAGGCATTGATAACGTCCTCATGAGGGCGTCCACTGCACAGATAGTGGCTTACCCATAGCGCATAAAACCATTTATTTTTTGCGTCAGGAGTGGTTTAATTAAGTTGATCTACTTAAGCTGTTAGGACTCTAAATTTTATTGTTGGGCGGGTTCTCGCCGCGCGCGCCAGACAATAATTGTATCAAACTTGACACTCATCAAGGCTCCGCTCAGGAAGCGTAAAATTTAGATGCGCCTTGGCAGATCAAAAAAAAATGCGATCGCCCGCAGAATTTCTCGAAAGAAATCAAAAGGGCGATCGCATTCCCAAAACTCATTAGCCATTACCAATGACCTAATTCCAACGCTTCTTGCGCTGTCGTTGGCTGGCCACCGCCTCCACCAGCCCCAGGGCGAGAAAATTACTCAGCAGCGACGCATTCCCGTAACTTAGGAAAGGCAGCGGAATGCCCGTAACCGGAGCCAAGCCAATGTTCATCCCAATATTGACGAATACCTGAAAAATCAACATTGACAGTACGCCGATTGCCAGCAAAGAACCAAAATTATCGTTAGCAGTTTGAGCGATCGTCACCAACCGGAAACAAATTATCCAGAATACCAACAACACGCTAATACAGCCAATAAAACCCAATTCTTCGCCAATAGCTGAAAAGATAAAGTCCGTATGCTGTTCGGGAATAAAGTTAAGCTGAGTTTGCGTTCCCTGAAACAAACCCCGGCCCTTCAGTTCTCCAGCGCCAATAGCAATCCGAGATTGAATCAAGTGATATCCGCTGCCTAAAGGGTCTTTCTCGGGGTTTAAAAACCCTGTCAGACGCATTTTTTGATAATCCTTGAGCACATTCCAAAAAATATGTCCGAGGTGTCCAGAAACAACGTTCACCAACACAGCACCGAAAGTGCCTAACCAAGGCCAAGGCAGGGTTCGCCAAGCAATAATACCCGCAACAACTACCCAGGCTATCCAAATCGGTGTAGACAGGTTATTGAAGAGAACTGAGATGAGAGGAGAGAATAGCAATATTAGCCAGCCGGGATTGACATTACCCCAGTAAAACATCCCCATTGTGATTGCGCCGAAGACTAAGGAAGTACCTAAATTTGGTTCGGCAAAGATCAATCCCCAGGGTACAGCCATAATCGCCAGCATCCTCAACATATTACCCACCGTGGGGACAGCCTTGTCGTGCAGGAGAGCTGCTAAAGTGACAATCATGCCTACTTTGGCAAATTCTGAGGGTTGCAGGTAGAAGCCGCCGATGTTGATCCACCGCTGGGCACCGAGCCCGGTAGTACCGATAAACCGCACTGCGATCAGGGACAAATTGATTAATATGTAAATCAGCCATTTCCACTCAAGCAGTATTTGGTAGCGACAGCGGGAAATGATGATGGCGAGGAACAAACCGACTGCCCCAGTTACCCAGTGTCGCCACCAGTCGATCAGCCCCTGGTTGATTTCGACGCTGCGGATCATGACTCCCCCGAAGATGGTGAGGGCGATGCAAGCGCCAAACAGCCAAGGGTCTGCTTCTTCCCAGGGTTTGAAGATTGATTTCCAGCGGTTTCTGACTTGTATTCTCTGCAACATGAGGATTTTAGATTTTAGATTTTAGATTTTAGATTATCGAGCCGATTTTCGGAAGTTGTGGATATATTTCGGATTCACAGCCTGCACCTTACTTGAGAAGCCTCGGTGTTAGTACCTCAGATTATTCGGGGAGTTGTAGGGATGTTCCGGGAACGGAAGAAGGAACGCCCAACCGGGTATCTGGTGTATTCTATTTTTTTCTGGGCGCTTACTTAATTTAGTTCGCGCACGTGGTCAGAAACCGGGTTTTTGTCGAGAAGACGCACTGCAACTTGCAGAAACCGCTAAAAACCCGGTTTTTTGGGTTTTGATTCGTAAGCCCTAGAATCGTCAGGCCGGTTCGTAAAGGTATTCAAAACCGTTCCCATCTGGATCTCTGCCGTAAAAAGATGCAGTACCGTCGCGGTGTTCGTGGATGTGGGTGACGGAAACACCATCGGCTTTGAGTTGTTCGTAGGCGGATTCCATTTCGGTACGATCGTCAAATACAAACCCAAAATGCGGCCCTGCTTGGTCGTAACTCGGACTCAACAGCGCCAGTCCGTCCTCTCCTGCTTTCAAATAAGCCCAGTCTGCATCTTTCCAAACTAACTCCATACCCAAGTTGCGGTAGAATTCAGCAGACTTCTCTATGTCTTGCACGCAGACGGCTACGTGTCCCAATCGTTTTAGTTTCATATCTACAAAGTTTATGGTTGTTCTTTCATTTATTGTATCTATTTTATGATTTTTTGCTCGATTAATTAGCTATTTTTTCTGTTTTTTTTGTTGCGGCTAACTGTACTTTTTCTACTTGTTTGCTGGCGTCCATTTCGCTGAACAGTTGAATGGCGCACTCAAAATTTTCTTGACTTTTCTCGATGTTACCAAGTTTTTGTTCTGTTAGTGCTAGTTGATAGCAAGCTTCGGCTCGGTCTAATTTAGCGCTGGTTCGATCGAGTATTTCTATTGCTTCTGTATGGTGCTGCAGGGCTTGGTCAAATTCTCCCTGTTCTCGGTACAGTGCTGCTATACCGCTGAGAGCCTTGGCTTTGATGGTGCTGTACAGGTTTTGGTCGGCTTGGGCGATCGCTTGGCGGTACAAGCTCAAAGCTTTCTCTGTCTCTCCCAGGTTTTGATAGGTGGCGGCGAGAAAAACTAACTTGTATCCAGTACCCACCAACTGACTGTTTTCCCGCTCGGCATAAAGTTTTTCGGCGAGTTCTTCCGCCTCTTTTTTTGCTCCCACACAGGAGTTGAGGAAAGCTAAGCCGACATTGATTGAATAGCTATTAATCCCGATTTCGTCCCGCGAAGTTTTCAGCTTGACAAATATCTCCATAGCAGATTCTAATTCGCCCATTTCTATTTGACAAAAACCTATATTAATTGCAGCGTTAACTTTCCAGAATTCCAGATTAGCTTGTTTGCCGTTTTCAGGCTCGCTGCTTTTCGCTATAATTTGCAAAGATTTAGTTGCTTTTATTTCTGATATTTGATGGCATTCTATGGCTTGATTTATTTCGCCTAAAATCCGGTAGCAAATGCCTAAAATACTGTATAAGCCACTCAAATAGTAATCAGAAGTCACATTGTTGACGATGCGAGTAGTGGCTGAAATTATGGGGTGCAAGAAACCTAATTTGTATAGTGCTCTACCGAGCTTGTAATCTTTGGCAAACTGGATATGGATT
Organism: Microcoleus sp. w1-18aA5; assembly: GCF_036701705.1. Classification (NCBI taxonomy): domain Bacteria; kingdom Bacillati; phylum Cyanobacteriota; class Cyanophyceae; order Oscillatoriales; family Microcoleaceae; genus Microcoleus; species Microcoleus sp. w1-18aA5. Next base: position 65,223 of record NZ_JAUPTE010000002.1, read on the forward strand.
TTTTTGAGGATGACGCTAGCGGCCTGCTCGAAACAGCTAATTGCCACATAATGATAGTAAGCTTCAAAAGCTTTCAGCGCATCTTCTACAGTCTCAATATTGTCAACACTCTCTGTCCAGAACTCGGCGGCTTTGCGATTGGCAGTCTCCCAGTCTCCGGGCGATAGCCGATCAACCGCTTCTTCCCGAATTGCTGGATGCAGCCAGTATTCGCCCTTCTGAGACTCAACTAGCGATCGGTGCAACAGCGATTTAATGATTTGTCGGCGTCCGGCTTCGGGCACGTCCCACAGCAAACACAAAAGTCCGTCAGTAGGGACTGTCGGCACGTCTTGATAGCGGTAACAGCCCAAGCGACACAGGAGTTGATAGGCTTCGGCATCGAGTTCTTGCAGGCGGTTGAATTGACTGGTAACTAAATTTTTTAAGTCTGTTTCAAGGAGGGGATCTTCGCTGTTTTCTAGCCAGTAAGCTGCCATATCTCCGTCAAAATCTTCTCGGATCGTGCCGCAAATAATGCCCATTGCTTTGGCATTACCGCCGTAAACTTTGTGCATTTCCTTGAGGGCGACATCATCTATATTGATATTGCGGGCGCTAAAAAACTGCCGCCAAACTTCAACTTCCAATCCTGGAAGCAGGTAGTGTTCGACGGTGACATCAGAATCGCACAGTCGATCGCGACTGGTAATCAGCGTTACTGACTGCACCGCTGCGTCAGCCAAAACTCGCAACAGTTCCACGTAAAGCCGATGGGGTTCAATAAACTTACCTTGTCCGTCGAGTGCGGCTTCCAAATTGTCAATCAATACGCCGACTTTGTGAGTCTGAAGCTGCCGCTTCAGTCGCCCCAGGGTGACGCCAAAGTCTGGCCCTGGTTCTTCCTGAAAGTCTTGCTTGAGCCATTCTTCGATCGCGCTTTCCAAAGCTGTGATATTCTCTGTCTCTTTTGCCATCAACAGTTCAATTACTCGATCGAACCCTTGAGATTTGAGATACTGTCTGGCCAAAGTCGTTTTGCCGATACCGCCGGCACTTTGGATGACAATCACTTTTGCACCTTGATCGACAAGAGTATTGAGATCTTCGATCGCCCCGAACCGGCCCAAAAAATTCGGGTTTTCGATTTCCAAATCCGCATCAAGTCCGAGAGATACTTGTGCCGGAACAGTTTGTCCCGACTGCGGTTCTACTTTCGAGTAGCTACGCCAATAGCGCTCTACAACCGCCTGAAGGTTGTCTCTTTTGACTTTTTCTCCTTCTCCAAACAGCGCTGAAAGCCGCTTCCACAAATTAGAGGCAGCATCCTTAACAGTCCCTACTCCATACCCTTCACTATCTGCAACCTGTTGGTACGTCCTGCCTTGCACTCCCATCCAAGCTTCGCGAAATATCGCGCTGTCAAGGTTGTCGAGAGTTTTCAGGTTTCGAGCCACAAGTAACGAGTTGGTAAAATCCAGTGCACGATCGGCTTCCATTGAGTCACCAGGTTTAGCGTTACCAATATGACACAACTTTAACAGACTTTTTCCGACTCGCTTACACGCTCAAACAGTGGACTTGTATAGACTTTTACCGACTGACACGGCCGAGGTTGGCCGGGGATACTGTTGAGTGTGCAGGGGAAGTTGACAGACAAGCTTCTAACTTACACACCGATCGAGTCGAGTTTATATTTGGGAGCAAGCAGCGATGTCTATTAACGATGTTGATGTTGAAACAGCGATCGTAGATGAACAAATTCGCCCTCAAGAATGCGGCCGGGTTCGTTTCCAAAACAGTTGGTGGCCGGCGAAGTGCGATCGAGACATGACTTTTGAACCCGGTGAGGTGGTTCGCGTCGTGGGGATTGAAAATATTACTTTGATCGTTGCAGCGTCGTTTGCGATCAATGCTGAAAGTTAAGGCAAATCTACAATCGGGAGAAAGTAATCATGACTGTCAGCCATTTGGAAAGAGCGATCGTTGAAGAAGAAATTAAACCCAATCAGTCCGGCAGTGTGCGATTTCAAAGCAGTTGGTGGCCTGCCAAATGCGTTCGAGAAATAACTTTGCAACCGGGTGAAATAGTTCGCGTCGTGAGACTTGAGAACATTACTCTGATAGTTGAAGCGTAGTGGGGAAGTAAGGAGTTAGCGAGTCGAGCTATAAGTTGCTCGCATCTCCAAGTTCCGCCAAACTGGGTATTATGAACCCAAAATCATGATTTTCGGCTATTTGGAAAAAGCGATCGTAGAAGAAATTCCGTCTGACAAATGTGGCTTCTTTCGCTTTTAAAGCAGTTGGTGGCTTGATTGGGTGCGATCCTCTTCGAGGGCTTCGCTAACGAGGCATAATTTTTACACTGGCGAAACTCGTTTAGGTGGTGGGAATTGACAAGATTACCTTGCTGCTGGAGGGTATGGCTTAAAGTGTCGGAATTTGCGATTGCGCTGCCATTTAGGTGGATATCTCTTCAAATCTCTTCACAGGCGCGATCGCTCTTCTCACCTCTGTTTGCTTTGATATTTTAGCGTAGAAACTCAACAAGGAATCTCCGTCGGCAGTAGTGCTGACATTTTTTTGAAGACGGGACAAGCGCGATCGATATTAATGCCATCCGCCGCAAATTGTGATAATCTGACAACAATCCAATTTCATTCTCGATCGAGTGCGTGCAGCTATGCGAATCGGTAAAAATTTACAAAACTTTCTGCTTTTCACAATAGCATTATTTTTCGCAGTATCGCTGTTGATTAAAGTTACTAAATTTCATAATTATTTCGGCATCAACCGCGCCGATACCGACGTGAAAGTTGTTGCCCTCACCTACGATGACGGGCCATATCCTCCATATACAAATCAGCTTTTAGATATCTTAGACCGCTATCAAGTTAAAGCAACTTTTTTTGAAATCGGCCGCAATATTGAGAAACATCCAGAAATCGTAAAAATGATTGTCGCGAGGGGAGATGAGTTGGCAAACCATTCCTACTCTCACAAAGACATGATGTTTAAACCCCAGGAATTTTTGCTGTCTGAGATTGAAAAAACAGACAAACTTTTGCAGGAAGTTGGGGTTAAGCAAGACAGTATTAGTTTTCGGCCACCTTGGGGTCGGCGATTTGTAGTTTTGTCTTATTTGCTATCCCAAATGCACAAAAAACTGATTATGTGGGATGTGGATTCCCACGATTATGAAAAAACACTCACGGCGGAAGATATCGCAAATCGGGTGATTGACAATGTGCGATCTGGTTCGATTGTGGTGATGCACGACGGCGGGGGCGATCGCTCGAAAACCGTAGCAGCAACTGAGATGATTGTCAAGGATTTGCAGTCGAAAGGTTACGAATTTAAAACTGTTTCTGAGTTGTTGAAATAGCAGTAGGGTGCGTCAGCCACAATTATTTTTGCGACAACAAATCAACACTCTCGTACTGACGCACCAGGAAATAAATAGTGCGTCAGAATTAGACTTTTCGTGGCGCTTGAAAATTTTAAACCTGACCGAAAGCATCCAGGATACAAGCCCCCGGATTCATTCCGAAAGCAGACTCAGAACCCAGAAATAAAAAACCTGTATCCGATGAAACTTACCCCCCGAATTTATCCCTGGGGTCAGTCGGTTTTCGATTTTAGATTTTCGATTTTCGATTCTCGATTTACCCCACAGATAAATCTGGGAGCTTGAACTAGGGTCGAAAATTTTTATCTTTCCACGACTCCTGTACGTGGCAGCGTATCCGTTTTTGGGCTGGGTCAATGCTTCAATCTAAAATCTAAAATCTAAAATCTAAAATCTAAAATCGATTGACGCACCCTACTACAATCCATAGCGAAGATAGTTTGCCACATAATTAGCAATTTTTATGCTGCCGCCCGATCGCCCCATTCTCTCTAAACCATTTTGAATGCAACTGGCTAAATATTTATCATCTTGTAAAGTGCGATCGACTGCCAAAGCAGCTTCCTTGAGAATATCAGAATTTGCTGGTTGTGTGCCAATAACCTGCACCGAATCACCTAAAAGCCGATTTTGAGCCTCCGCAAATCTATAGGTAAAGGCAGGGCCGTTTCCCGGTACTGCAATTACAGGTTTTCCCAAGCCCACAGCTTGTTCGACAGCAGTTCCCGTCATCCCAATTACTAAACTCGACTGCTGCAAAATATCGGCAAAAGCATCGGCTGAACACATCACTTCGACTAAGTTTTGTTCATAAAAAGACCGTTTGATTGCTGGAAACATGAGCTTGCCCGATCGCATTTGCCATGCGGATAGCGCCGCAATATCATCTAATTCAGGCATCAAAGCTGGAACTAAAGCAGCCCGAAACTGCACCGGTAAAGTAGAGTTACTAGCAATTTCTTTAACCAGTTCCAGCAGCAAAACGAGGTTGTCGGTGGCTTCCGGGAGGCGAGAACCGGGGAGAAGGGCGATCGTCCGAACTCCGGGTATTAACTGCAAATCTTTGCCCGTAGAATTGATGTTGTCCATGACAGGATTGCCAACAAACTGAGCTTTCTTTAAACCCTGTTGGTTTAAGTCAGCAGCAGTCAAAGCATCTCTAGTAAAAACCGCCAGACATTTCTCTGAGCAAAGCAACTGCCACAAGATTAAACCCAAATTGACTCGCCCCTCGTAATAACTAGAATGAGCCGATAGAAAAATTATATAGGGGCGGTTGCTGGCATGGGCGATCGCCCCGGCGACAATATCCCCAGTCGCCACCACCAAATCGCAGTGGCGCGAATGCGTCCAAACAGCTTGCAATTGCTGCCAAGTCAAAGCAATCAGCCCCGCCCCAATATCTTTGAGGAAAAACAGGGGATTCATGTAAAAAACTCCCCCAGACGGCATTTGACTGGTGGGCCCAATAATTGGCACGGTCGATCGGCGGTAAGCAGCCCCGTCACCGACAACCGGCATCGCCGAAACATCAACATCCGCGCCAGATCCTCTCAAAGCTTTGATAATTTGACAGTTAATCGCGTCTTCCCCGTGTCCGTTGCTGAGGAAAAGTATCCCCTTCGATTTCATATAATCAGAATACAATCAGAATCAGTGCCGAGCTTTTTTTAAAGACAGCCGTGCGATCGCTAAACTCGGGCGGGCTAACTTTTTGTTAGTCTAATTTAAATACATTGTGGAAGTGAAACAGCGTGAATATTGAAATTGGGCGGGGCAAAAGCGCTCGCCGAGCTTACGGCATAGATGAAATTGCGCTTGTACCCGGACAGCGCACCCTCGATCCGAGTTTGGCAGATACCAAGTGGCAGATTGGCGGGATCGATCGAGAAATCCCGATCATCGCCAGCGCCATGGATGGAGTAGTCGATGTCCGCATGGCCATTTTGCTGTCAGAATTAGGAGCAATGGGCGTTCTCAACCTAGAAGGAATTCAAACCCGCTATGCCGACCCCCAGCCAATATTAGAGCGCATCGCCAGTGTGGGGAACCACGAATTTGTTTCTCTGATGCAGCAACTCTATGCCGAACCCATCAAGCCAGAATTAATCGACCTGAGAATTAAAGAAATTAAAGCAGGAGGAGGGATTGCCGCCGTCAGCGGTACACCAGCCGGCGCGAGCAAATACGGCCGGACGGTTGCTGAATCTGGAGCCGATATATTTTTTGTGCAAGCAACAGTAGTCTCGACAGCTTTCCTTTCCCCTGAAGCGATCACGCCTCTAGACTTAACTCAATTCTGTCAAGAGATGCCGATCCCAGTAATTTTGGGCAACTGCGTGACCTATGAAGTCGCCCTGAATTTAATGAAAACTGGCGCTGCGGGCATTCTCGTGGGCATTGGGCCGGGGGCTGCTTGCACATCTAGGGGCGTATTGGGTGTCGGCGTGCCCCAAGCCACAGCGGTAGCAGACTGCGCCGCCGCGCGGGACGACTACTATCGCGAAACTGGCAAATATGTGTCGGTGATTGCTGACGGCGGTTTAATTACCGGCGGCGATATCTGCAAGTGCATTGCCTGCGGTGCCGATGCAGTGATGATTGGTTCGCCTTTTGCCAGGGCCGCCGAAGCTCCTGGCCGCGGCTTTCACTGGGGGATGGCGACTCCCAGCCCGGTTTTACCGCGCGGCACTCGCATTCGCGTGGGGACTACGGGTACTGTGGAGCAAATTTTGCGGGGGCCTGCGGTGCTAGATGACGGTACGCACAACTTGCTCGGAGCTCTGAAAACTAGCATGGGTACCTTGGGTGCTAAGGACATTAAGGAGATGCAGCAAGTGGAAGTGGTAATTGCTCCTTCTCTGCTGACTGAGGGTAAAGTCTATCAAAAAGCTCAGCAGTTGGGCATGGGTAAGTAGATTTACCGATCGAATACCAGCATACCTTGACAAAATTTGTTCCACAGTCTCGAAATTTACAGAATTATTGTGGAATTATCGAGAAGGAGATGTCACAATAGAAGAAGCGGAGACGCATGTTTCCGTTCACTCCTCACACCACACTCCGCCCGGACTACTGTTCGGGCGGTTCCTTTTTTGCCGGAAATCTTGGCTCTTGCTTACTAGATACACAACTGAGGCTTTTACCTCCGGAGAGGGGGAGAGGGGGAGAGTGGGAGAGTCTGGGGGTGGGAGAATTTTTTTTCTACATAAGTGCATTCTGCCTTGGGAAACATCAGTGCCTTGGGAAACATCAGTGCCTTGTTCCTTCAGGAATGAGAATTAAATAACTTCCACTCTTGAAAGTGGGATGGGCCTAAGAGCCCGTCCAAAAAAGACGGGCTCTTAGGCCCATCCCACAATAACAATTAAAATTGTAAGTTATTTAATTCGTGATCCTCAGAAACCTTGTGCCTTCTTCCTTATACCGTCTTCCCTCTTCCTTCTTCGTTCAGAAGCCTTCTCTTAAAATCGTTGACCGAAAGCAGACTCAGGACCCAGAAATAAAAAACCTGTATCCGAGGAAACTTGCCCCCCGAATTTATCCGTGGGGTCAATGCTTCAATTCTAAAATCTAAAATCTAAAATCTAAAATCTAAAATCTAAAATCTAAAATCTAAAATCGATTGACGCAAGTGGTTACATTTTTTGCTAGACTTGTTATCCGAGAAATAGTATTTACAAGGATGGCTAGGGATGTCAGCAGCCGCGCAAGTAACCGACTCTACCTTTAAGCAGGAAGTGCTCGATAGCGAAGTTCCAGTTCTAGTGGATTTTTGGGCTCCCTGGTGCGGGCCCTGTCGGATGGTGGCACCCGTCGTAGACGAAATTGCCCAGCAATATGAAGGGCAGGTCAAGGTAGTAAAAGTTAATACCGACGAGAATCCTAACGTGGCCAGCCAATACGGTATCCGCAGCATTCCGACGCTGATGATATTTAAGGGGGGTCAACGGGTGGATATGGTGGTAGGGGCAGTTCCGAAAACTACTCTAGCCAACACTCTGGAAAAGTACATTTAACTGAATTGCGAGCGGTTTCGCGCTGTTCTTTGTGGGCCGCGAAAGCTAACTCGCTTCAGAACCGGGGCAAAGCTACGGGAAAAGTTATTAGTGGTCAGCAGGGCAATTTGCTGGTGGCTATTGACTTCTAACTTTGGCTTGCCCCTTAATTTTTAGTAGCGACAATTTGTTACCGTTTCGGAAAAATTCATGATTCGTTCTGGGTCTGGTCAAGGTTTTGAGTCCCTCCAAGCTGAATTGATCGATTTGCTCGATCGCTTGCCAATGTTGAAGCACTCTGAGTGGATCGAACGATCGCTCTCTACTATAGTGCAAATGGCCGGAGAGGATCTCGATCGCCTAGACTGGAAAATTATTGCGGCGTCGCTCCGAGATATGGAGAGCGCTTTTGAGATGTTTTATCCTTACCGACACGTTCGCAAAATTGTGATTTTTGGTTCGGCGAGGGTGTCACCGCAATCGGCAGAATATTTGATGGCCAGAGATTTTGCGCGGGCGATCGCCCAGCAGGGGTTTATGGTGATTACTGGCGGCGGCGGAGGAATTATGCAGGCGGGGAACCAGGGGGCGACTGCTGAACGTTCTTTTGGGCTGAACATTCAGTTGCCTTTCGAGCAGAGTTCTAATCCTTTCATTGCCGGCGATCCCAAATTGCTCAATTTTAAATATTTTTTCACTCGTAAGTTATTTTTTCTCCGGGAGAGCGATGCTTTAGCTCTGTTTCCGGGCGGTTTTGGCACTCTGGACGAGGCTTTTGAGTGTCTGACTTTGACTCAAACTGGCAAGTTCGGACCGGCTCCTGTGGTATTGATCGATCGACCGGGAGGAGATTATTGGCACGATTGGAATTATTTTGTACAAAAACAATTGCGCGGCCGGGGTTTGATTTCAGCCGACGATCGCAGCCTGTATACGATTACTGACGATATAAATGTCGCTTGCGAGGCGATCGGTAGTTTTTATCTGGTTTATCACTCCTGCCGCTACGTGCGCGAAAAACTGGTAATTCGCTTGAAGACACAGCTTTCTGATGAGAATGTCGATCGGATAAATACTGATTTTAGCGATATTGTTGTCACCGGAAAAATTGAAAAAAGTCAAGCTTTGCCGCCGGAAATTGGAGATGAAACTTTCGATATGCCGCGCCTGACTTTGCATTTCAACCAGCGGGATTTTGGGCGGCTTTATCAGCTAATTGCTGCTATTAATCAAATGGGTGCAGCTTCGCCGACGGCGGCCCATCCAGAACAAAAGTAGTTATTAGTCATTAGTCATTAGTCATTAGGGGCGGGTTTCACGAGAAATATTTGTAACTAACTCAGGGGATAAATAAACCCGCCCCTCTGATTGAGATAAATTTGACCACGAAATTCAAAGGTGATACCCGCCACGTGATTTATCCGTGGAATCAATCCAAAATCGAAAATAGAAAATCCTCAAGCCCCCGCATTTATCTCGCGCAAGTCAATCTAAAATCTAAAATCTAAAATCTAAAATCGATTAACAGACTGTCTTTTGACAAAATCGATAGGCTACATTTATGATATTCAACACTCATCAATAATCAATCAGCAGTAAAAAAACTAATAACTAATGACTGCTGACTACTGACTCCAGATGCTAGACCTGCTGCTAATTGCAATTTTGGGATTTCTCGGCAGTTTCGGTCACTGCGCCGGGATGTGCGGCCCGCTGACAATGGCGTTTTCTCTTTCTAATTCCCGCAACGATAAATTAGCTGCTTTCCGCTTTCATTTGCTGCTAAATTTGGGGAGAATTACTGCTTACGCTTTGGTTGGTGCTGCAATTGGCGGGCTGGGTTCGGTGTTAATTGCTGGCGGACTTTTGGCCGGTACGGGTAGCGAATTGCGGCGGGCGATCGCACTTCTGACGGGCACGATGCTGATTTGGTTCGGAGTAGTGCAAATTAAACCGAACTTGCTGCCGGAATTGCCGCGGTTGCACCCGCTGTCGCACGATCGAGTCGGACAAGCAATGAGCAAGCTTTCGGCACAAAAAAACTGGTGGGTGCCGGTTGCTTTGGGTTTGCTTTGGGGTTTGATCCCCTGCGGTTTCCTCTACGCGGCGCAGATTAAGGCGGCGGAAACGGGAAACCCGGTTTTGGGTGCGGCGACGATGCTGGCTTTTGGACTCGGCACGCTGCCAACTATGCTGGGAGTGGGTTTTTTTGCTGGCAGATTGAGCGCGGACAAGCGCAGTCAACTGTTTCGTGCGGCTGGTTGGGTGACGGTGGCGATCGGGATTCTTACCTTGTTGCGAACCGATGAAATGGTTGATTTTACTGGCCACGCAGCGCTGCTGTGCTTGATGCTAGCACTGTTGGCGCGTCCGGTTAGCAAGTTTTTGCCGCAACTGTTGCGCTACCGCCGCGCTTTGGGTGTGGGCGCGTTTTTCCTCGCAGTCGCCCACACGTTTCATATGCTGGATCATACGCTGAAATGGAATTTTGACGCGCTATCTTTTATGTTGCCGCAGCATCAGTTGGGAATGGCGGCTGGGATGCTGTCGCTGCTGTTGATGTTGCCGGCGGCGGTTACAAGTTGCGATCGTATTCAAAATTATTTAGGCCCACTGTGGCGAATGTTTCACCTGTTAAGCGTTCCAGCTTTCTTGCTGTGCGCTGTACACGCGGCACTCATCGGTTCCCACTATCTCGGCGGTTTTGAATGGAAGTTGCACAATCAACTGCTGACAGCGGTGTTAGCGGTGGTTGTGGTGTTAGTTATGTTTGTACGATCGCGCTTCTTTTGGTCAGTTTTATCACTGGAGAATTTCTATGTTTCGCCTGTCAAACAAAAGTAAAAGTTTGGGATTGTTAGTTTTTTTAGGATTGCTAATTGAAGCAACAATTCCCAATGCGCCGCAGTTAAACTCGATTTTAGTTTTGGCGCACGAAGTCGAAGTATCGGGAGATGTCGCCGCTACCTTTCACCTAGAACCCAACCACAATCCCCGCGTCGGACAGCCTGCGAGAGTGTGGTTTGCGCTCACTCGCAGGGGCGGTCAAATTATCCCGCTAGAGCAGTGTAATTGCAAATTGGCTGTTTATCCTAAAAATCGTAAAGAGGGGGATAAGCCGCTGATGCAGCCGCTTTTAACCGCCATATCTGCCGAGAAATATCAAGGGATTCCGGGAGCTGATATCGTGTTTCCCAAGGCTGGAATTTATGAACTAGAATTGAGCGGAACAGCCAAAAATAAAGCTAACTTTAAACCCTTTAAACTGACTTATACAGTCACGGTTCGCTAAGATAATCTTTCCCTCACCGAACATAAATCTTGTAGGGCGGGTTCACCAACAATAAATGCCTCAAACCCACAATCTCATAAACCCGCCCCCACCCAAGGGCAAATCCTAATCTACCTATTTTAACATACAAAAAAATACAACCGAAATCTGTATAAAACCTTAAAAGTTGCCCACTCTACAAAATGTCACAAATTTTTACACTACATTATAACCAGTGTCCCTTATGGAATTTGTGCAAGCTAACCTCTCTTGAACTGAGCAAAAAATATAACGATGGATATCTTATCTAACACCGTGGCGCTATCGCGGATGCAATTTGCGCTAACCGCCATATTCCATATGCTGTGGCCAGTTCTGACTACGGGAATGGGAATTTATCTGGTAATTGTTGAAGGAATGTGGCTGAAAACTCGCAATCCCGACTACTACCATCACGCTCGTTTTTGGTCTAAACTCTACGTCCTCAACTTCGGTATTGGAGTAGCTTCAGGAATTCCGATGGAATTTCAGTTTGGCACAAACTGGGCACCATTTTCGGAAGCGGTTGGTGACTTTTTTGGCAGCATTTTAGGCTTTGAAGCTTCCATGGCATTTATGCTAGAAGCCGGCTTTTTAGGCATTATGCTGTTTGGTTGGGAGCGCGTTCACCCGATCGTCCATTATTTCGCTACAATCATGGTAGCCTTCGGCGCTAACCTATCCACAGTCTGGATTTTAGTCGCTAACTCTTGGCTGCAAACTCCTGCGGGTGGAGAAATGGTCAATGGCAAGTTTATTGTCAGCGATTACTTTCAAGCAATTATGAACCCGTTCGCATTAAACAGCATTCTCCATATGTTTTTTGCGACGTTAGAAACTTCGCTGTTTGTCATTGGCGGAATTAGCGCTTGGTATATTCTTAATAAGCGCAACCAAGCGTTTTTTTCCAAGTCTTTAAAAATTGCCATAGCGACAGCAATCGCCGTTGCACCTTTGCAGATATACATCGGACATTTGAGCGCCGAACAGGTTTATCACTACCAACCCACTAAATTAGCAGCAATCGAAGCTAAGTGGGAAACTTCACCAGCGGGAGAGTCAGCCGATTGGACTTTGCTAGCTTTGCCTAATGAAAAAGCCCAAAAAAATGACTGGGAAATTAGCGTACCCAATGGCTTAGGCTACGTTCTGGAATTCAAGCAAAAACTCTCCGAACCCGTACTCGGATTGAAGGAATGGAAGCCAGAAGATAGACCCCGGATGGTGGGTTTAATCTATTATTGTTTCCGCATCATGTCCGGGATTGGGTTCTTCTTTTTAGCACTGATGCTGTTCAGTATAATTCAGTGGATGCGAGGCAAACTTTCTGCTGAAAATATTAGCAGTCAACCTTGGCTGATGCGCGCTTGGGTATTAGCTGCTCCTCTGGGATATATTGCTGTAGAATCCGGTTGGATTGTCCGCTGTGTCGGCAGACAACCGTGGGCTTTATACGGCCAAATTCGCACTGCTGACGCGGTGTCAAACATCCCCGCCAGCAATGTTTTAACTTCTCTCAGTTTCTTTGCCGTTATTTACAGCTTTTTGTTTGCTTGTGCCTTGTATTTTGGCAGCAGAATTATCCGCCAAGGGCCTAATTTAAGTCTGCCGGTACCGGGATTAGACAATGAACCTGCAATCGAAAGTCAACCCATAGAACACATTCCCGATCAACGTCCCTTGGAAGCACAACAATAGGAGATTTTATGCAAGCTTTGGAGCATTTTCTCCCACAAGTTTGGTTTGTTGTTTTGGCTTTGTTTCTCCTGCTATATGTCATGCTAGACGGTTTTGACTTAGGAGTAGGCATCCTGTCTCTGACTGCTTCCGATGAGGAACGCCGGGGCATTTTAATGACGAGTTTGGGTAACGTTTGGGACGCTAACGAAACTTGGCTGGTGTTAATGGGTGGCGCTTTATTTGGCGCATTTCCCCTCGCTTACGGTACGATTTTGACAGCGCTGTACATACCGATTTGCATGATGCTTTTTGGTTTGATATTTCGGGCTGTAGCCTTTGAATTTCGCGAGCATTCTAATCGCAAGTTATTCTGGAATTATGCCTTTGGTGCTGGCAGTTTTTTAGCAGCTTTAGCTCAAGGATTTGCCCTCGGTGCGGTGCTCGAAGGCATTGCGGTTGATGAAGCTGGTCACTTTGTAGGTTCTACTTGGGATTGGCTGGATTGGCGATCGATCTTGGTTGCTTTGACGCTGATTCAAGGCTATGTTTTGATCGGTTCAACCTATCTAATTATGAAAACGGAGGGCGAACTGCAAACAAATCACTATCGCACGGCTAAAATTGCGGCGGTGACGACTTTAATCGGAGCAGTTTTAATTACGATCGCCACTCCGATTTTTTACGAAAGTGCTAGATCCAGGTTGTTCGATAAACCGCTAGTTTATGTGTTTGCCACGATTCCTTTGTTGGGAGTGCTGTTGGTGGGGCTACTGCTGAAAAGTCTCGCAAACAAAGAAGAACGCACGCCGTTTGTCTGGACGATTCTGATTTTTTTGCTTACTTTCATCGGCTTGGGATTGATTGTTTTTCCCTACATTATTCCCTCACAAATCACGATTTACCAAGCCGCAGCTTCGCCCAGCGCCCTGGTATTTATGATTGTGTTCATGGGCGTTCTGCTCCCGATTATGATTTTTTACAACATCTACAATTATGTTGTGTTTCGGGGTAAGGTTGTCGGCGGCCACTACGGGGAATAAAACATAATACAACCGCAGATGCAGGCAAATATACGCAGACAGTATCAAGTTTATATACTGGTTAATCTGCGTATATTTGCGGTTAAAAATTACAAATAATTGTTTTATGATACCATCACAACTTACGAAACTATACTATACATACCATAGAGCCAATAGTGCAGAATAGAGAAAAGAACAGGTTGAGAATTAGCGATCGCACCTCATGCGATTTGAGATTTGAAATTTGAGATTGAACTCACGGATGAGTCCGGGGGCTTGTCACCACATTGCTTGGTTGTCAAATAATAGTTGATAAACATAGGGAAAAAATTACAGTTAATTCTGTACCTAGCGAGGGTGCAGAGTGTGCGATCGCTATCTTTGTCAAATAATAAAATACAATGGAATAGAAGGTTTTAATTTAACTGTTTTATAATAAAGGGTTAATAAGTTATGGATGCGATCGCAAATTTGTCAGGTTATGAAATTACAGAGAAACTTTATGTAGGTACACGTACCTTAGTCTATCGAGGCATCCGTACCCGTGACCAGTACCCAGTCGTCGTCAAACTGCTGCGAAACAAATACCCCACCTTCAACGAGTTCGTCCAGTTTCGCAACCAATATACCATTGCCAAAAATCTCGACTTCCCTCACCTCGTCAAACCCCTGACGCTGGAAGTATACCAGAATAGCTATGTCCTAGTAATGGAGGACTTTGGCGGAGTCTCCCTATCTACTTATCTCAAAACCGCAACAAATGAAACCGAACCATCTCAAGTTTTACCTTTAGCAGAATTTCTCCAACTCGCCATACAACTAACAGACATTATCCACTATCTATACCAAAAGCGAGTCATTCACAAAGATATTAAACCCGCTAATATTCTCATTAATCCAGACACCAAACAAATCCAACTAATTGACTTTAGTATTGCCTCCCTCCTACCGCGAGAAACGCAAGAAATACAGAATCCCAATATCTTAGAAGGAACATTAGCCTATCTCTCTCCCGAACAAACAGGGCGGATGAATCGAGGCATTGACTATCGGAGTGACTTTTATTCCCTGGGTGTGACTTTTTATGAATTGTTGACAGGAAGGTTGCCATTTATCTCCGATGATCCGATGAAATTGGTGCATTTCCATCTCGCCACACCGTCGAAACCGATCCATGAAATAAATCCAGAGATACCCGTAATTTTATCGCAACTTGTCAGTAAGCTGATGGCCAAAAATGCCGAAAAACGCTATCAGAGTGCATTAGGACTCAAGCACGATTTAGAGATTTGTTTAGGTCAGTTACAAAAAACAGGCCAGATAGAATATTTTGAACTCGGAAATCGAGATATTAGCGATCGCTTTACTATCCCTGAAAAGCTCTACGGTAGAGAAAAAGAAGTTGAGCAACTATTAGCTGCCTTTGAGCGAGTCAGCACAGGTAGCACCGAAATGATGCTAGTAGCAGGTTTTTCGGGAATTGGGAAAACCGCCGTTGTCAATGAAGTTCATAAACCGATTGTCCGTCAGCGCGGTTATTTTATCAAAGGCAAATACGATCAATTTCAACGCAACATTCCCTTCAGTGCCTTTGTGCAAGCTTTCCGCGACTTAATGAGTCAATTGCTATCAGAATCGGATACCGAACTGCAAACATGGAAAACCAAGATTTTAGCAGCAGTAAGAGACAACGGACAAGTCTTGATTGACGTGATTCCTGAGTTAGAAGGTATAATTGGCGCTCAACTTCCTGCAACAGAATTGTCAGGAAGTGCCGCCCAAAATCGCTTTAACCTGGTAATGCAGAAATTCGTGCAAGTTTTCACGAGCAAAGAACATCCTTTAGTGATGTTTTTGGATGACTTGCAATGGGCGGATTCAGCATCCTTGAATTTGCTACAATTATTGATGAAGGATACAGGATATTTATTAGTATTGGGGGCCTATCGAAATAATGAAGTTTCGCCAGCGCATCCATTTATCTTAACAGTGGATGAGATAGTTAAAACTGGGGCAACAGTTAATACGATTACTTTGCAACCCTTAAGCGAAACTGACATGAATTTGTTGGTGGCGGATACGCTGAATTGCGAATCATCACTTGCCCAACCTTTGACAAAATTAGTCTATCAAAAAACTCAGGGAAATCCTTTCTTTGCCACTCAGTTTCTCAAGGCATTACATGACGATCAGCTAATTAGCTTTAATTGGGATATTCGGCATTGGCAGTGTAATATTGCCCAAGTTAAAACCTTAGCTATCACTGATGATGTCGTTGAATTTATGGCATTACAGTTGCAGAAGTTTCCCAGAGAAACTCAGGATGTTCTCACATTAGCTGCTTGTATAGGAGCGCAGTTTGATTTGAATACCTTAGTAATTGTCAGTGAGAAATCTGCTGGAATGACGGCTACCGCTTTATGGAAAGCATTGCAGGAAGGTGTGGTGATTCCCACAACCAAAATCTATAAGTTCTTTACCCAATCGGATAATGATGAAGTTTTCCAGGCTTCAGCTAATCCAACTTATCGATTTTTACACGATCGCGTCCAGCAAGCCGCATATTCACTCATTCCCGATTCACAGAAAAAAGCAACTCACCTCAAAATCGGACAATTACTTCAGCAAAATTTTTCAAAAATAGAGCAAGAAGACAAACTGTTTGATATTATCGGGCATTTAAATCGAGGGATTGAGTTAATTACCCAACCTAGCGAACGAGAAGCCTTAGCTAAACTGAACTTGGCAGCCGGTTGTAAAGCCAGAAATTCTACCGCCTACATGGCAGCTAGAGTTTATCTGCACACAGGCATTGATCTACTAACAGCCAACTGCTGGCAAAGGCAGTATGAATTAACCCTGAACCTCTATGTTGCTGCTGCTGAAGCTGCCTATTTGAATGCTGACTTTGACGGCATGGAAGAGATAGCAGTACAAGTGTTGCAAGCATCCCAGACAATCTTAGACAAAATCAAAATTTACGAAATTCAAATCGCTGCCCAGACAGCACAAAGCAAGTCACTAGAAGCCATTGCAGTAGCAAGAGATGCACTCTGGCAATTGGGGATTGAACTACCCACTGCACCTGACGAAGCCTTGATTAGCCAAGCGCTACAAACCGTTGCTAGCCAACTCCAAGGTAGAACGATTGAGGAACTGGTGGATCTGCCTGTGATGAGTGATCCTCAGACTCAGGCAGCTATGCCAATATTGGCCATGTTATTTGCACCCATTCTCCAGGGAATTCCCGGCTTAGTGCCCCTACTTAGCTCCACGATGGTAAGTTTATCGCTCTCGTTTGGGAATGCACCCGCATCGACGGTGGGCTATGCGATTCACGGACTTGTATTAAGTGCTTTTTTGGGAGAGGCAAAAACGGGTTATAGCTTTGGTAAATTGGCACTCTCATTGCTCGATCGGGTAAATGCACGAGAATTTAAGTGCATTACTCATAATATGTTTGGGGCATTTATTCAGCATCATCAAAATGCTATGAGGGCAGGGCTACCAACGCTGAAAGAAGGCTTTTTGGCGGGCATGGAAACTGGCGATTTTCTTAACGCTGGCTACAACATAGCTACTTACAGCTACATCAACTTTTTCGCTGGCGTAGAACTGGATACTTGGGAACCGGAACTTGCAGTCTACAGTGCTACCTTGGCTCAGGTGAAGCAATATTCGGCTCGGACTTATTTGCATATGGAGTGGCAGATGTTGCAGAACTTGAGGGAAGTAGTGAATCAACCGGATTGCTTAATCGGCTCTGCCTATGATGAAACAGTGATGATTCCTAAGCACTATCAAGATCGTGAATTCAGTGCGATCGCCCTTGTCTACGTCTACAAACTACTGCTTGCCTATTCCTTTGGTAATTATCCGGCTGCTCTAAACTACATTAGCTCAGCCAAAGAGTGTGTGATGGCAGTATCGGGATTAATTATTGTTCCTATTTTCCATTTCTATGCAGCCCTGACGTACCTGGCAGTGTTTTCCACACAGCCAGAAATTGAGCAAGCTGATATTCTCGCCTCTGTGGAAATCCATCAAACGACTCTGCACCAATGGGCGCAAAATGCTCCCATGAATCATCTGCATAAGTGGTATTTAGTTGAAGCAGAACGGCAGCGGGTTTTGGGCAATAAAGCAGATGCACTGGACATGTACGATCGCGCTATCCAACTCGCTCAAGAAAATCTATTCATCAACGAAGAAGCTCTCGCCAACGAACTAGCAGCCAAATTCTACTTAGAATGGGGCAAAGAAAAAGTAGCTCAAGCCTACATGATTGAAGCGTATTATTGTTATGCCCGATGGGGAGCTAAAGCCAAAATTGAGGATTTGGAAAAACGTTATCCTCGCCTACTAGGTATTATCCTTCAACAACCTCAATCCTTTAGTTTATTAAAGGAAACGATCGCCCGCGGAACAATTACTTATAATACCAACTCTTCTAGCAGCCACTCGAATTTTCTAGATTTGCCTACTCTGATCCAAGCCTCTCAAGCCATTTCTGGGGAGATTGAACTAGATAAACTTCTGACTACTCTCCTAAAAATAGCGATCGCGAATGCTGGCGCCACTAAGTGCGTCTTATTACTCAAACAAAAACAGTATTTACAGGTAGCGGCTCTTGTAGCAGAGGGACAGGAACCTAAGCTATTACCATCAATACCTCTAGAATCTAGTCAGGATGTAGCAATTAGTTTGGTTAACACTGTCAAGCGTAGTTTGAAACCTGTGGTAATAGTTGATGCTAGGGTAAGTTTCCAGGTTGCTAGCGATCGCTATATTGAACAGCACCAGCCGATCAGTGTTCTTTGTATGCCCATTCTTAATCAAGGGCAGTTGATAGGAGTTTTATACCTGGAAAATAACCTGACGGTTGGGGCATTTACGAGCGATCGCATTGAAATGCTAAATTTGCTGGCTTCTCAAGCTGCTATTTCTTTAGAAAATGCCCGTTTGTATCAAGAATCTCAACAAGCATTTACCGATTTAAAACAGGCACAGATAAAAATAGTTCAAAGCGAAAAAATGTCAGCATTGGGAAACTTAGTGGCTGGGGTTGCCCACGAAATTAATAATCCAGTTGGTTTTTTAGTTGGTAATATTCAACCCGCCTTAGATTATATCAAAGATTTGTTTGGATTGCTCGATTTGTATGAACAAAAATATCCGCAACTCGATCCAGAGATTCAAGAAGAAATCGAGAACATCGATCTGGAATACATCCGGGAAGATTTACCGAAATTAATAGGTTCGATGCGGGAAGGCGTGAAGCGGATTCGGGATATTAGTACCAGTCTACGGACATTCTCCCGTGCCGATACTAACTATCCCGTAGCTTGCAATATCCACGATGGCATCGATAGCACCATTATGATTCTGAAACATCGCCTCAAGGCTAACGATACTCGTCCAGAAATCAAAGTGATTAGGGAATATGGGAATTTGCCACCCGTGGAGTGTTATGCCGGACAGTTGAATCAAGTATTTATGAATTTGTTAGGTAATGCGATCGACGCTTTGGAGGAATCAAATCAAGGACGACATTATGCAGAAATTGCTAATGAAATTACCATTAAAACCGATATTTTTCGGGACAACAAACAAGCGAGAATTTGGATTAAAGATAACGGTGCGGGCATGAGTGAAGTTGTGCAAGAGAAAATTTTTGATGAGTTATTTACTACCAAGGAAGTAGGGAAAGGCACGGGATTGGGTTTGGCGATCGCACGGCAGATTGTGGTTGAGAAACACGGCGGTACAATCGAGGTAAATTCTGTATTGAGAGCAGGGACGGAGTTTACAATTTTATTGCCGATGAAAGGATAAGACTATTATCTTGATAGAGCGCCATCTTTCTCTTCAAAAGTGAAAAAGAATAAAAGCGGTAGAGTCTGTCGCTTGGGGATTTCGCAGTTTTATTTTCCTCAGACTAGACCAATAAAAGTGTATAATTAGTTACAATAGTCAATGTCTGAGATGGGGTAATCCAGATGAGTGCAGCAGTGGATTTGACGAAGCGAGTTTCAGGATATCATCTGGTTGAGCAATTATACTGTGGTTCCAGAACCCTAGTTTTTCGAGCCATTCGAGAAACAGATCAGCTTCCGGTTGTCATTAAACTATTAAATCGAGACTATCCCAGCTTTACCGAACTGCTGCAATTCCGCAACCAGTACACCATCGCCAAAAACCTACGTCTGCCGGGAGTCGTTGAACCCTACAATTTAGACTCCTATCGCCACAGCTATGCCCTAGTAATGGAGGATTTTGGGGGCATTTCTCTGCGAGACTACGCCCAAGAGGCCTCGCTGACTCTGGCAGAAATATTGGAAATTGCCATTCAAATAACTGACATCCTTGACGGACTGTACCGAAACCGAGTCATCCACAAAGATATTAAGCCAGCTAACGTCCTAATACATCCGAAAACGAAACAAGTCAAACTGATTGACTTTAGCATTGCTTCCCTACTGCCGAGAGAAACTCAAGAAATTCAAAATCCCAACGTTTTAGAAGGAACCCTCGCCTATATTTCTCCCGAACAAACTGGACGAATGAACCGAGGCATCGACTACCGCACCGACTTTTATTCTCTGGGAGCCACCTTTTACGAACTGCTGACAGGAAAACTGCCATTTGAATGTGACGAACCCATGGAGTTGGTTCACTGCCATATTGCCAAACAACCTCCTTCAATAAACAGCAAACAAATCCCGCAGGTGGTTTCGGATATTGTGATGAAGCTGATGGCAAAAAATGCCGAAAAACGCTATCAAAGTGCATTGGGATTGAAGCATGACTTAGAACGGTGTTTGCAGCAGTGCCAAGAAACTGGAAAGATTGAAACTTTTGAGTTAGGAACGCGGGATGTATGCGATCGCTTCCTGATTCCCGAAAAACTTTATGGTCGAGAACGAGAAATACAGCAACTTTTAGCAGCCTTTGAACGAGTAGCACAAGGAAAAAGCGAAATGATGCTCGTTGCAGGCTTTTCCGGCATCGGAAAAACCGTTGTGGTCAATGAAGTTCACAAACCAATTGTCCGAAAGCATGGCTATTTCAGTAAAGGTAAATTTGACCAGTTCAATCGCAATATTCCCTTTTCGGCATTTGTGCAAGCCTTTCGCGATTTAATGACACAATTACTGAGTGAAAGCGATCTTCAAATCCAAGCATGGAAAACCAAAATTTTAGCAGCCCTTGGTGACAACGGACAAGTCATTATTGAAGTCATTCCTGAACTAGAACGGATTATCGGACAACAACCCCCAGCCCCAGAATTATCAGGGATAGCTGCTCAAAATCTGTTCAATTTACTATTCCAAAAATTTATCTCTGTCTTTACCACAAAAGAGCATCCCTTAGTAATGTTTCTGGATGACTTACAATGGGCTGATTCGGCATCTTTAAAGTTGATGCAGTTGCTCATAGGTGAATCCCAATCCAGTCACCTGCTATTAATTGGAGCCTATCGAGACAATGAAGTTTCCCCTGCCCACCCCTTGATGTTGACTTTAGATGAAGTCACTAAAACAGGGGCAACTGTCAATACCATCACACTGGCACCTCTGGCTCGAACCAGTTTGAATCAATTAGTAGCAGATACGCTGACTTGTTCTCTTAACTTAGCAGAACCGCTGACGGAATTAGTGTATCAGAAGACAAAAGGAAACCCATTTTTTGCGACGCAGTTTCTCAAGGCATTGCATCAAGATGGATTAATTATTTTCCATCTCCAAGGAGGCTATTGGCAGTGCGATATTAGCAAAATTACAGAAGCAGCACTGACGGATGATGTCGTTGAATTCATGGCGCAGCAGTTACAGAAATTACCCGTTAAAACTCAGTCAGTTTTAAAATTAGCCGCTTGCATTGGCAATCAGTTCGATCTGACCACATTAGCAATTGTTTCCCAAATATCTGAGACTGAAACGGCAACGGCTTTATGGAAAACTTTACAGGAAGGTTTTGTTTTACCTCAGAGTGAGATTTATAAATTTTATGTAGGTGAAGAAGACAATATCGATCGAGCTACTTCTCAAACAGTTTCCTATCGCTTCTTGCACGATCGCGTCCAGCAAGCAGCTTATTCTTTGATTCCGGAAGAAGAACGCGCGATCGCCCATTATCAAATCGGGCAATTACTCCTGCAACAAATTTCAGCCGAAGCCAGAGAAGAACGCATTTTTGAATTAGTCAATCAGTTGAACTACGGAACCATAATGGTTGTAGAACAGCAGGAAAGGGAGGAACTCGCCCAACTCAACCTCACTGCTTGCCGCAAAGCCAGAGCAGCCACCGCATATCAAGCCGCCCGCGAATATGCCACAGTGGGCCTGAAACTGCTGGGAACAGACGCTTGGCAACGGCAGTACGAAATGACCCTATCTTTGTACGACTTGGCTGCCGAGGTGGCTTTTTTGGCAGGCGATTTTGAGCAGATGCACCAGTGGATTGAAGCGGTGATTCATCATGCGAAAACACCTTTAGAGCAGGTGCAAGTTTACCAAGTAAAAATCCAGGCATTGGTCGCCCACAATAAATTTGTCGAGGCGATCGCGATCGGTCAATCAGTCTTCCAAATGTTAGGCGTCAACCTACCAAATGAACCAACCCTAGACGATATTCGGCAGTTGAAGCAGGAAATTGATGCCCTAATTGAGGGTCGCTCAATTGAGACATTCATTCATCTGCCGAACATGACTGATGCCCAGCAGTTAGCAATTATGCAAAATGCGGCTCGTCTTACACCCGTCTGTTACATGACAGGCTCAAAGCTCTATTTCCTAATAGTTGCTCTACAGGTCAAATTATCAATTCAATTTGGAAATAGTCCTGTTTCGCCCTATTGCTACGCTGGTTACGCCTTCCAACTGAGAATTCTGTGGGGAGACATGACAAAGGTGCCTCAGTTTGGGCAATTAGGATACCAACTCGCCTCAGAGCCAGATGCCAAAAATATTCGAGCCGCAACAGCCCTGTTAATGGGGGGATATGTTGGTCATTGGACGACCCATCTACAAGAATCGCTGCCCATTCTTCTCGATGGCTATCAAGCTGGATTGGAAACCGGCAATCTAGAATTTATGGGCTACGACGCCCAGTTGTACTGCTTTAATGCTTATTGGTGCGGTCAACCGCTAAGTGAACTCGAACCCCAAATTCGCGCCTATTACCAACAGTTGTGCGACCTCCACCAAGTCACAGCAGCAAACTGTGTTTTGGCTTACTGGCAAGCTGCTCTCATTCTGCTGGGTGAGTCAGAGAACGAGATTCCCTTACGCCAAGATTCATACGAAGAAAAAATCCTGGATGAGGCCAAAGTCGATTTTTACCGACTATCCTTCTTTTATCTGTATCGATTCACATTAAATTACTGGCTCCAAGACTTTGCCCAAGCGGAACACGATGGGGCTCAAACCCGACAGTATTTGGCCGGAGGGATGGGAAGTGTCGTGGAACCGATCTTATATTTCTATGATTCTCTGACCGTGCTGGCTACTCCTGGTGAATCGAAAACTGAGTCGGAGCCTCGATGGCAGCGAATGCAAGAAAATCAAGAAAAGTTAAAAGAATGGGCGCATTATGCTCCCATGAATTACTTGCACAAGTACCATTTAGTTGAAGCCCAAAAGCATCAACTCCTCAATTGCAAAACAGAAGCTCTAGAATTTTACGATCTAGCAATTCAAGGAGCCAAAGAAAATGGTTATATCCAAGAGGAAGGATTAGCCAACGAACTCGCAGCAAAATTCTACTGGGAATGGGGCAAAGAAAAAGTCGCCGCCAGCTATATGCAGGAAGCATATTACTGTTATGCCCGTTGGGGTGCACTAGCCAAAGTTGAAGACTTAGAACAACGCTATCCCCAATTACTTCATCCCATCCTGAATCAGCCCAAACTTCGCTTTAATCCCCTAGAGACGCTGGCAACGATGAGCCCGTCTTCACACACTTCCACCAGCAGCAGCACGAGTATTTCCGATGCCCTTGATTTCGCCTCTATTGTGCAAGCGGCTCAAGCTTTATCCAGTAAAATTCAGCTTGATGAATTACTCGACACCCTCAATCAAATTATTTTGAAAACTTCTGGGGCAGAAACGTGTGCTTTGCTACTCCCCCATCAGGATGAATGGCAAATCCGAGCAATAACTCACCTCAATCCAGATAACGAGTTACCCACAACCCTGCTGCAAACCCAACCTATAGATGGCTCGGCGGTGATTCCGCTCAAGCTTGTTTATTATGTCAAACATACCCTGGAAACTGTGGTTATTGAAGGCGGCAAAACCAATATTCCGGGTTTAATGAATGACTGTACGCTCCAGTATCAGTCTCAGAGTATGCTATGTAGTCCAATTGTCGATCGCGGGAACTTAGTTGCGATACTTTATCTCGAACATCGATCGACAAAAGGAGTGTTTACTCGCGATCGGCTCCTCGTCCTCAACTTCCTCTGCACTCAGGCTGCCATTTCCTTAGAAAATGCGCGACTGTATCAGCAAGCGCAGGACTATGCCCACCAGGTTGAACAATCTCAACTGCAATTAGTGCAGAGCGAAAAAATGTCGGCTTTGGGCAATTTAGTAGCCGGGGTAGCCCATGAAATTAATAATCCAGTCGGTTTTATTTCTGGGAATATCCATGAAGCGATCGCCGCTGTCAAAGATCTGACCAAATACCTGCAAGTCTACCAAGAAAAATTTCCCCATCCTGGGGATGAAATCGAGCAAATAGCAGTAGAACTTGATATTGAATATCTCGTAGAAGATTTACCCAAAATGTTGAATTCGATGCAAATCGGGTGCGATCGCATCCAAGGTATCAGCACCAGTCTTCGCACCTTCTCCAGAGCAGACAAAGACTACAAAGTTCCTTTCAATATTCATGACGGAATTAACAGTACAATTTTGATTCTCAAACACAGATTGAAAGCGAACGAACAGCGTCCAGCGATTGAAGTTGTGAAAGAGTACGGCAACTTGCCATCAGTTGATTGTTTCCCCGGACAATTAAATCAGGTGTTTATGAATATATTGGCGAATGCGATTGATGCAGTGGAAGAATCAAATCGCGAAGCAGGTTTAGAGAAGATTAAAAACCCAGCTAATTGCATCACGATTCGGACAGAAATGAAGTCTTCTGAGTGGGTGACGATTCGCATTTATGACAACGGCCCAGGGATATCCGATGAGATAAAAGGTCATATTTTTGACCACTTATTTACAACCAAAGGTGTAGGGAAAGGTACAGGGTTGGGTTTGGCGATCGCACGGCAGATTGTAGTTGAGAAACACTCTGGTATGCTAGAAGTCAACTCAACTTTAGGTCGAGGTACAGAATTTACGATTTCACTACCATGTTGATTATTACCTTGGTAATTTATAGCCAATTTTTGGATTTTTTTTGAAAATGGATTTTTTTTTACAGCCCACTTGACAATCGCACTAATTCATAAAGGAATTTCGATCGCAAATTCCGTACCTTCTCCTACGGTGGAACGGCAGCTCAAGGCTCCGGCGTGTTTTTCCGCGACAATTCGGTAACTGATGGCTAACCCTAAACCAGTGCCTTTTCCCATCGGTTTTGTCGTGAAAAACGGGTCAAATAATCGGCTCCGCACGTCTTCTGTCATGCCGATCGCATTATCGGCAATGCGGATACAAATACTATTTTCGTTCAGGGCTTCTGTGCGAATGCTAATAGTTGGTTTCCAATCGTCGCCGACTGCCGCAGATCGCCTTTTTTGGTTGCAAGCATCTTCCAAGGCGTCAATACTGTTGCTAAGCAGATTCATAAATACCTGATTGAGCTGACCTGCATAACATTCTATTAAAGGGAGTTGACCGTAATCTTTGATTATTTTTATTTCGGGATAGTCGCCTCTGGCTCGGAGTTTGTTGTGCAATATTAAGAGGGTATTGTCTATGCCTTCGTGAAGGTTAGTAGGTTTTTTTACCGAGTCGTCTAAACGGGAGAAGTTTCGCAAACTCAGAACTATTTCGCGAATGCGATCTGCTCCCATTTTCATCGAAGATAATATTTTTAGCAAATCTTCTATCAAAAACTCTAAATCGATATTATCAATACATTGTTGAATTTCTACCGCTGGCTGAGGATAGTGTTTTTTGTAAAGTTCCACAAGCTGCAACAAATCTCTGATATATTGGCTAGCATAGGAAATATTGCCGTAGATAAAACTGACAGGGTTATTAATTTCGTGAGCTACTCCAGCTACCATTTGACCGAGACTTGACATTTTTTCGGTATGAATTAGGTGAGCTTGAGTTTCTCGGAGTTCTTTGAGAGCGATTTCTAGCTGCTGGGATCTGTTGTTGGCGATCGCCTCGGAGAGCCGCAAAGCATCCTCCGCTGCTTTGCGCTCTGTTATGTCAAAAATGGCGCCGTTGAGGGATAAAACTTTACCGTCTACATTGAAAAGGGCTTGACCTTTCTCTACAACCCACCGCACATTTCCGTCGCAGTGAATTAGGCGATATTCGATGATGTAAGGTTGTTTTGTTTTAATAGCCCGATCGATAATTGTCTCGATATGCTGCACGTCATCGGGATGAACTATACTCGGAAAAGCCTGCACCGGTTTTTGCATAAAGTTAGCTGCGGGATAGCCGGAAATAGCTTCTATGCCACTGCTGATAAAAGTTAGGCTCGATCGCCCAGCAGCACTACATCGGTAAACCGCACCGGGAATGCTAGAAACTAATGACCTAAATTCTTCTTCCCTTTCTCGCAAAGCTGCCTCAATCCGCTTACGTTCGCTAATGTCACGAGCAAACGCGCACTGATATTCTTTGCCGTTAAATTCCAAATGATCGATCGTAATTTCTACCGGAAAAATGCGACCGTACTTAGTGACGTGGTGAACTTCAATATTAACCGAACCGCAGCGTTTTAAGACTTTCCAGTGCAAACTCCAAGCAGTTTGGGGAAAATCTGGATTGATGTCGTGTACTGTCATCGAAAGCAATTCTGCTGCAGAATATCCCAATGAAGTGCAAGCAGAGTCGTTGACGTACAAAAATTTACCGTCCGACCCGATCCAGAATACCGCATCTGCCGATCGGTCGATCGCAAATTGAGTCAGTTGCAACTTTTCCTCAACCCGGTGGCGATCGGCAATTTCTTTTTCTAACTGTTCATTAAGCGAATTGAGAGCTAAAGTGCGATCGACAATCGTATCTGAAGGATAAAACTTGAGCGATTGTTTTGCCAATTCTCCTTTCTCTATATCATGCG
Source organism: Microcoleus sp. w1-18aA5 (assembly GCF_036701705.1). Taxonomy (NCBI): domain Bacteria; kingdom Bacillati; phylum Cyanobacteriota; class Cyanophyceae; order Oscillatoriales; family Microcoleaceae; genus Microcoleus; species Microcoleus sp. w1-18aA5. The sequence goes on from NZ_JAUPTE010000002.1 coordinate 91,887, forward strand.
GGTGGTGATTTTCTTCTACCTGTTTTAACGACTGTTGTTGAAATTTTTCTTTTTGATTGAAACCAGACTCGGCAAGTGCTTTCGGCATGAGGGCGAGGGCGATTGCGGCTAAAAGCCAAGAAATCAAAGCACTTGTAGCTTTGAGAGTTACCGACAGCCAATATATGGAATGCCAAAGCGTCCAAACTTCCGTCAATTTAGCCGCACCCCAGGCAAAAAAAACAACCGCAAACAGCAGGAAAATCTTGCGGTGAGAACCTTGGCGGGTAAAATAAACTAAAGATAGGGCGATCGAGCAATAAGCCAGTGCCGTCAGCGAGTCAAAAACAGCGTACAGTCGCAACTCCGGTACCACGTTGCAGGCGAGTCTAGAAGATACAGCAAGTGTGGAAAAAAAAATTGTTAATTGTTCTTGCATAAAGTTCAAGAAAAAAATTATCTGTACCAATGCAAATCCGATCAAATCTAATTATTTGATTTCGGCTAGTGAAATATTTACATAATTATATACTTTTTTCATTTATGAAACAGCTATTTTTTCAGGAAATGTCAAAACTGTCGAGGTGGCGCCCTGAGAACGAAGCTTTTCTCAAATATGAGCAATGGTGAGCGTCACGGCTAGCAACGCTTACCTTGCTCCCTGTGACGGAATACATAGGTTCGCGTACTGATTGCTTCAGAAACATTTAAATTGTTAATGATCGCTATTAAATTTTCTTTTAGATTACTTAGGCAGTGAGCCAGGGGTTTTTAACCGCTGGCTCACAGATGGACTAGCAGACTTTTAAGGCAGAGAAAATCTCAATTTTTGGGCTGGAAATCCACAATTAAGCGCCGCCCAGCGCCCAATGCACCAAAGTCCGAACTCCAAAACCGGTAGCCCCAGGGCCATTGTAGCCATTTTCTTTGTCAGTCCAAACCGGGCCGGCAATATCTAAATGCGCCCATGCAGTATCCTTTACAAACTGCTTCAAAAATAGCGCCGCCGTAATCGAACCACCGGGACGTGGGCCTGTGTTTTTCATGTCGGCGTGCAATGCTTTCAAGCCCTCAAAATATTTTTCTTCCATCGGCATTCGCCAAAATTTTTCGCCTGCCAATTCTGAGGCGGCGACTATTTCGGCGGCGACGCTATCTTGAGGACTCCACAAACCCGCGATATCGTCGCCTAAAGCAATGACGCAGGCCCCGGTGAGAGTTGCTAAATCGACAATCGCGTCAACTCCCAGTTTATCAGCAAATACCAAAGCATCAGCCAAGGTTAAACGACCTTCTGCGTCGGTATTGTTGACTTCAATTGTTTTGCCGTTGGAAGCTGTAAGGATGTCTCCAGGGCGCATGGCGCGGCCGCTGATCATGTTTTCAGTGACGGCGCTGATAAAGTGAACTTCCACATCGGGTTTGATGTGTCCGATCGCCTTTGCCGCTCCCAAAGTAGCCGCAGCGCCGCCCATATCTATTTTCATCATTTCAATGCCGCTGCCCGCACCTTTGATGTTCAAACCGCCAGAATCAAAGGTCAATCCTTTGCCCACAATTGCTATTTTGCGGCGCGGTGTGCCTTCGGGTTTGTAAGTTAGGTGGATGAATTTTGGCGGTAAATCAGATGCTAGGGCTACGCCGAGAAAGGCTCCCATGCCGAGTTTTTCACAGTCTTCCCGCTCCAATATTTCTAATTCTAAACCGCATTCGGCAGCTAGACTTTGAGCAGTTTCTGCCATGGTAATCGGGGTGACAAAATTTGCCGGCGCTGCGACTAATTCCCGTGCTAAAATGACTCCGGCAGTGATTTGGCGGGCGCGGGCGATCGCACTTTCGGTATCGGCAAAACCAAACAAATGAATTTGTTCGAGTTGCGGGCTTTTGTCTTCCTTTTCCGATTTGAAACGGTTGTCTTGATTCAGGGAGAGTTCTACACCTTCGGCGATGGCGCTGGCTGTAGAATCCGGCGCGTTTTTCCACACCGGAAAGCTAATTCCGAGGGTTGTGCATTTCTCTTTTTTGGCTAACTTGGCGCAAACGCCCGCAGCTTGCCGCACGGTGTCTAATTTTAAGTCCTCTGTTTTGCCCAAACCGACGATCGCAATTTTGCGAATGGGATTATTGCCGCCGACGCGGGTGATGGCGCTCGTGCCCACTTTGCCCTTAAAATCTACTTCCAGTAGCAGCTCTTTCAAAGTACCTGCAAGCTTTTCATCTAATTGTGCCAGCTCGCCGGTGAGTTCCAAGCCGTCCTCAAATAGACCAATTGCCAGGGCGTCTCCTGTCCAAACAGAGCGGGGCGTATCGGTGACTAGAAATTCCATGTTTTGATTTACACTTTAGATTTTAGATTTTTGATTGTACTTTGCAGTGGGTGGTTTGTGGTTTTTCGTTGGTGCGGGTAAATAGATCGATCGCACAAATTTTCGGCTCCACATCAAAATAAATTCTGCTACTATATCAGCCAAGTCCGCCTGCGATCGGATCTTCCACAAATCTCAATCATCTGTTTGGGGGTCGGCTGTCCGTTTTTGCCCCACTATTAACATTTATTTCTCGTTGAACAGGCATCCTGCCTGCGATGGCGTAGAACATCCATCCTGCCTCTGAGGGCTCTTGACAAACGATCGGTTATCTATTGTTATTCTCTTAAATTTTCCCATGCTAAAACGACGCCGGGCCCGATTTTCTGTTTTAATAAGCGTTTCAGTTTGCGTTATTGCGATCGGCTCTTTGGTTGCTGCGATGAAATTGATGGGTTTGGGCTCATCCCAGAAGGCTCAGCAGCCCCTGAATGCAGCGAATTCCGAATCGCAAGTCAAGATGTTGGTATCGCTATCACCGAGCGAGCGCTCGGCGAAATTAGTTGAACTCGCAACCACTCAGTCTGCAAGTACGAACCCGCAGCAGGAAATCTCCCCTCAAAGCCGTGCCCGCTACCTGCTGGCCAGCGATTTAATCCAGCAAGGAAATGCCGCCAAAGCATTAAAATTATTGGACAAATTAGAGCAAGAATATCCGGTTTTAGCTGCTCACATTGCCCTAAAAAGGGCCCAAGCCTACCAATTGAGCGGCGACAAAGGCAAAGTCCAAAAAGCTTGGCAGGAACTACTCAAAAACTATCCGAGCGACCCAGTAGCAGCGGAAGCTTTATATGTTTTAGGCAAGTCAAAACCGGAATATTGGCAACAGGCAATTAGTGAATTTCCTGGTCATCCCCGCAGCGTAGAAATTGCCCTCCGCAAGTTAAAAGAAAACCCTAATCAGCCGCAGTTAATGCTGCTCGTAGCAAAATACGGTCATTATGTCAAAGATTACGGGACAATTTTGGAACAACTGGTGCAGCGAAACAGCGCCGGTTTGAAACCGGAAGATTGGGAAGAAATTGCCTTTGGTTATTGGGAAAAACAAGATTATGGCAAAGGAGCTATTGCTTACGGGAAAGCTCCCCGCAACGCCAAAAATCTTTACCGCAAAGCTCGCGGTTTGTGGCTCGACGGAAAAATCCCGGAATCGAGAATTGCCTATCAAGAATTAGTGCGCGAGTTTCCTGATGCCGAAGATACTGGTTTGGGTTTAATTCGGCTGTCGCGGCTGAGCGAGCCAAAGGATGCGATCGTTTTCCTCGATCGAGTTATTAGCAAATTCCCCAATTATGCCCCCGAAGCTTTGTTAGATAAATCCCAACTTCTCGACAAAGCACGCAGTGGTCAATCCGCCTCAGATACCCGCAAATTGCTATTGACAAAATACAACAATTCTGATAAAGCAGGCGAACTGCGGTGGACGATCGCCCAGCAGTATGCCAAAGGCGGAGATTTAAAATCAGCTTGGCAGTGGGCGAGAGAATTAACCACCCACAATCCCGACAGCGAACAAGCTCCAGAAGCAGCATTTTGGGTCGGGAAATGGGCACAGCAACTCGGCCGCCAACAAGACGCCAAGACTGCATTTGACTACACGATCTTACGCTATCCCGAATCATATTTTGCGTGGCGATCGGCTGTACTTCTTGGCTGGCCCGTAGGCGACTTTACCACAGTCCGAGATTTGTCTCCCAATGTAGCGCGGCCGCCTCAGCGCCCCGAACCCACTGCAGGTTCTCCTGCTTTGAAAGAACTCTATCAATTAGGTCAAGATAGAGATGCTTGGACGCTGTGGCAAATAGAATTTATCGACCGCGTAGAGCCAAGTATTGCCGAACAGTTTACCGACGGTTTAATGCGAGTTGCAGTCGGAGACAATTTAGACGGTTTGTGGATGGTTGGGAGTTTGCGGCAGCGCGATAAACCCGATGATAGAACTCAATACCTCGATCTCAGACAGCAACCGATTTATTGGCAAGCACTTTATCCTTTTCCTTACTTAGAAACCATTGTCAAGTGGTCAAAAGAACGCACAATAAATCCAGTATTAGTAACCGCATTGATCCGGCAAGAATCCCGGTTTATGCCCTCCATCAAATCATCAGTTGGCGCTACCGGTTTAATGCAAGTAATGCCGGAAACAGCAGCTTGGGTTGCTCAACAAATCAGCCTCAAAAAGTATTCATTGGAGAATGTGGACGACAACGTTAAACTCGGTACGTGGTATTTGGATCACACTCACGACGAGTACAAGAATAACTCGATGTTAGCTGTGGCGAGTTATAATGCCGGGCCAAATGCAGTATCAGATTGGTTGAAGAGGTTTAGTTTTAGTGATCCGGATGCTTTTGCGGAAAAGATTCCGTTTCCTGAAACCAAAGGATACGTGAAATCGGTGTTTGAGAATTACTGGAATTATCTGCGGATTTACAATCCCGAAGTTAATCAGTTAATGAGTGAGCATTATGCGGCTGCTCAGAAAAAAGCAAAGTGAATTATTCGTGGTGTGGGGGCGGGTTTATCTAAATTGTTGGTAATCGTTATATCTTTTTGGTGGAACCCGCCCCTACCAAATATGGTTTCGTAGCGGGTTCCACCTACCATAATCGCCCCAAACAAACAATCTCAAAAACCCGCCCCCACCCAATAAACAATCATCAGTAATTGACCGGAGATGATATCAGCGGCATCCCAAAGAATCGCGAGTAGAAATCCCAGTTTGAGAATTAATCCCGGTTGCCTTTGTGCACAATTCTTTAACTTGTGACCCGTCCATAATTGCGTCGGTAAAGTCAGCGCCGGTGATATCAACTCCGTCAAAAGTAGAACGCAGCAAAATTGTTTCCGCTAAAATGGCATCACTTAAATCGGCATTAGTAAATTTAACTTGATCAATCATTGCATTAGTTAAATTGGCGCCGTGCAAATTCGCCTGAGTCATCACCGAAGCGCTCATAATTGCTCCCCGCAAATCGGCATTAGAAAAATTAGTCAAGTCCATATTAGCGTTAGAAAACTCAGCGGCCCGCAGCATTTGACCAGAAAAATCGCGTCTTGTCAGTTCGGCGTTGCTAAAGGACAACGGCGGAGCGTAATATTTAGATTGAGCCAGCGCTGGCTGCGGCAGAATGAAGATAGTTAGCGCCAAGAGCAATGCTGCTAGTTGCCGGAGTTTCATAAATCTGATATTCTCGCAAGGTGGATATTTCGTAGTGTATCCCGAACTTTGGTCGATCGACTAAACAGGTACAATCTTAATTAATAGTGATGGAGATGGAAAAAAAGATATGCTAAGTTTTTTCTTAACTTGGATAGTAGCAGCGGTGTCGCTGATCATTACCGCTAACATTGTACCAGGTATTTCGGTGGTTAGCTTTCCGGCTGCGATGGTGGCTGCTGTTGTTATCGGATTGGTGAACGCGGTTGTCAGACCGATTCTTACATTGCTGACGCTGCCTTTGACCATTATTACTTTAGGTTTGTTTTTATTCGTTGTGAATGCAATTTCGCTTTCCCTGGCTTCCTGGTTGGCGGGTGCGTTCAATATCGGCTTTGCGGTTAACGGTTTTTGGCCGGCTTTGTTTGGTTCCATTGTGTTGTCATTTGTTTCTGGGTTGATTGGTCGATTTGTGAATGCCAATACTTTGTCTCAGTAATACATTATCCCAGATACTCGATCGCGGAAACTGCAACCGCTACTGTTACCGCAGAACCCGCCCTAACCCCTCCTTGTGAAAGGGGGGGATTTTTGTTGCGAAATATTTGTTTAGGGACTAAAAGCCTTTCACGGGCGCGTAGGATACCCACCCCACAACCAGATTCACTCTTTGTGGAACAGGCATCTTGCCTGTTGTTGAGAATGGTACAAGATATCAGTTCGATCGCACAAAGTGCCGCAGCTTCTGCTACACTAGGCGTCCCGACTTGTTTGACTACAATATTTGAAGGATTGGGGACTTCTACGGAACTTAAAATGTCAGCAGCAAAGGTTTTTAACGGCCAATTTCGCTCTTGACAAAGTTCCAGCAAGCCGACTTCACCTGCTTTAGTGTCTATTGTAGCAATACCTGCGATCGCACTTTCCGCTAAATGATAACCGCGACATACATTTTGAATCGCAGTTTCGATTAATTCTCGCCCTGTTCCGCGTTCGCAACCTACCCCTATCCACAACACTCTTGGATGCCACTGAACCTTTGGCAAAGCAGATTCCGGCGAAAATCTTCTCTGGGTGAAACTAATCCAAATTCGGGCTTTGATAGTTGATATATTTTCGCCATCCCAATACAAAGAATGTTTTTCGGGCAGGCTGTTGTGCCACAAAGTAGAACCAACTTCTTGAATTACTTCGACAGTTTCCCCTCTAGCAAGAGCCGCCGCCACTCCTGTCCAGTCACCTTCGCCCCGGCTCCAACCGCTGGGAATGTCTAGCATATCTAAAGTAAATTCATCGCTCATTATTCAGTTATCTATTCTGTAGTTTCACTGCGACCGCAATCTAAAAAAAAACTTAACACTCTGTTGAGTGAAAATTTTGGTACAATTGTAGCACAAACTACAAAAAACCCAACATTTAAGATGGTAGAACTAAATCAGTTACTGTTAGAGTTTGAAAGCAACCTCAAATGGGAAGGAGTTACACAAAAATGGATAGAGCGCCGGGAAAGTTGGGTGAGCGATGTTGCAGCATCAGTTAACCTGACATATCTAGCAGAATTGCTAGTTGAATTGGAATCTAACTTGCAGTGGGAATCGGTGGATATTCAGTGGCAAGAGCGTCGAGACCGTTGGGTAGAAGAATGTCTGGGAGCATCGATTGTTCAAGAAGTATCAAGTTTATTGCTGGAACTTGAAACCAATACCAATTGGAAAGCTGTGACAGATGAATGGCAGCAAAATCGCGAGAAATGGGTGCAGGAAATGCACAAGTTTAACGAGTAGTTTCGAGGGTTTAGAGCCTGCAAACATGCGTTTCCTGGCTCTAAAATTTCCTAATGACTAATCACTAATTCTTGATATTTCAGCAAAACCCCATTCAGAAAAATATCTGCGAGTCCTTCAGCCATTTCCTGCATTTGCGGCCGAGAAGCATTCGGCTCCATAATCGTATTTTGACTGAAGGGCGCGACTGCCAACATTCCCAAAAATACCTGAGCGACAATTCTCGGACTCATCTTTGGATAAACTTGTTTTCCCATCGCCGTTTCCAAATAAAGCCTCAGCTACATAGCTAATTATAAAAAAACCAACACTCTCAATCAATAAAATTTGTACAAAAATAGCACAAACTGCAAACAAGACAAAATTTAATATGGTAGAACTAAATCAATTACTGTTAGAGTTTCAAGCCCACCTAAACAGGGACGCAGTGACGGAAGAATGGAAAGAACGTCGCAACTGTTGGATGAGCGAGGTGTTAGCAGCAAGTGACGAAAAACACCTCGCCAAATTGCTAGTTGAATTAGAATCAAATTTTCAGCGAGAAGCAGTACAAAGCCTCTGGAAAATGATCCGTGAAAGTTGGGTAGAAGAATGTCATATAGCATCGACGCTAGAAGAAGTATCAAGTCTCTTGCTGGAACTTGAAAGCAATACAACTTGGGAAGTAGTGACGGATGAATGGCAGGATTATCGGGAGAAGTGGGTGCAAAAGATGTACGAGTTTATAGAGTAAGTGGGGAGTGGTGACTACTTATTGGTTATTGGTTATTAATTATAATCACCAATAAGTAACAACCAATAAATAACCCATAACTAATTATTGATCTTTCAGTAAAACCCCATTCAGAAAAATATCAGCAAGTCCTTCAGCCATTTCCTGCATTTCTTGCGGAGAAGCATTCGGCTCCATAATCGTATTTTGACTGAAACCCGCGACTGCAAACATTCCCAAAAATACCTGAGCGACAATCTTCGGATTCATCTTTCGATAAACTCCTTTTTCCATCGCCGTTTCAAAAAAAGCCTCAGCCACATCGCTCATTTTTCCGATGACTTCCAACTGAATTCTGTCGCGCAAATCCGGGTGAAATTGCGCCTCCAAAAAACACACCCGCATCATGTCGCTATTCTCGCGGATATTCAGCATCCGCCGCCGCATCACCTGAGCCACTGCTTTGTAACTGCCCATCTCGCTCAATTCAGTCAGCAAATCCGTCAGCAACTCCACCCATCCTTCCGTCGCCACCTCAATCAAAATCGCTTTTTTATTATCAAAATGCCGAAATAGCGTACCCTCGGCTACCCCCGCCGCCGCTGCTAAATCACGAGTTGTCGTGCCGTCGTATCCGCTGCGGGCAAACAACCGCTGAGCTGCTTGTAAAATTCGCTTCTTAGTTTCTGTTTCAGAAGGAGGAGACTGATTAAAAATTCGCATGGCTTTGCAATCGGTAATTGGCTACTTGGAACTACGGGAGCTGGACTGAGGGACTAATTGATGTTAAGTTTTAAAAAGAATCTCTGGCATTGAGGGCAAACATTTTTTTGTTTGACAATCCAAAATCCAAAATCTAAAATCTAAAATCGAATGACCCTTTTTGAGATTTGCTGTATCAGCCTAACATCTGCGGCGCAACAGATCGCTTATGCCTCAAAAAATCTTTATCCTGAGAAAAGAATCTCTGGCCACCGAGCACAAACATTTTTTTGTTTGACCATCCAAAATCTAAAATCTAAAATCTAAAATCGAATGACCCCGCAGTTCCAAAAACCCTGTGAAGCGAAGCTATCCCGTAGGGAATCGCCCGTGAGCAAAACTCGATTCATTGCCTCCCTGCTGGCCGCTGTACTGCTGTGGTGGGGACTTTTCCCGGAAATCGCCCTCGCCCGCCCCAACCCCGCTAGCGGCTCCCAAGCAGTCTCTGTTCAACCGTCGCTCGATCGAGTAATCAGCCAAGTCAGCGAATTTAAGCTCGACAACGGCATGAAATTTATCGTACTCGAAAGGCCCAGAGCGCCCGTAGCATCGTTTCTGATACACGCCGATGTCGGCGGCGCAAACGAACCCGACGGCCAAACCGGAGTCGCTCACTATCTCGAACATTTAGCCTTCAAAGGCACGCCAAAAATCGGCACTACCGACTACCAAGCCGAAAAGCCGCTGCTAGAAAAACAAGACCAACTCTTCGAGCAAATGCAAGCAGCCAAGGCCAGCGGCAAAACTGAAGAAGTCGCCCAATTAAAAGCAGAATTTGACAAAGTTGAAGCCGAAGCTTCGCAATTTGTCAAGCGCAATGAACTCGGCAAAATAGTGGAACAAGCAGGCGGAGTCGGACTAAATGCCGCTACTTCCACCGACGCCACAATGTATTTTTACAGCCTTCCAGCTAACAAGTTAGAAATGTGGATGTCGCTGGAATCCGAGCGATTTCTAGAACCAGTATTTCGGGAATTTTACAAGGAAAAACAGGTAATTTTAGAAGAGCGCAGGCTGCGAACCGAGAATTCTCCGATCGGACAAATGGTTGAAGCTTTTGCCAACAAAGCTTTCTCTGTTCATCCCTACCGCCGCCCTGTAATTGGCTCCACTGAAGACATTCAAAACCTCCGCCGCAGCGACGTGCAGAAGTTTTTCGAGACTCACTACGTTCCCAGCAAGCTGACTGTGGCGGTGGTAGGAGACGTGAAAGCTTCGGAGGTGAAGCGACTAGCTCAAATTTATTTCGGCCGTTACAAGGCCTCACCAGCGCCTCCAGAATTGCAGATTGTCGAACCTCCCCAAACGCAAACGAAGGAAGTCACGCTGAAATTAAAAACTCAACCTTGGTATTTGGAAGGGTATCACAAACCGGCGATGAATCATCCCGACAATGCCATTTATGAAATGATTGGTTCTTTGCTCAGCGATGGCCGCACTTCTCGGCTTTACAAATCTTTGGTAGAAGAGCAGCAATTGGCGCTGGCTGCTCAAGGTTTCAGTGGTTATCCGGGGGAAAAGTATCCGAATTTAATGTTATTTTACGCTCAAACTGCTCCGGGCCGCACGGTTGATGAGGTGGCGGCAGCTTTGAGCAAGGAAATCGATCGCCTGAAAACAGAGCCGGTTTCTGCTTTGGAATTGGAGCGAGTGAAAACTCAGGCGAGAGCCGATTTGTTGCGATCGCTCAATTCTAATATGGGCATGGCATTTGCGCTGGTTGACTATCAAGTGAAAACTGGTTCGTGGCAAAATTTGTTTAAGGAATTGGATGCGATCGCCGCTGTTACTCCCGCTGACATTCAGCGTGTCGCTCAGGCAACTTTCCGCCCGGAAAATCGCACGATTGGTAAGCTTTTGCCGCTTTAAGGAAGTCAGTTGTCAGTTGGCAGTTGGCAGTTGTCAGTTGGCAATTGTCAGTTATCTGTTGTCAGTGGTGAGCTTTTCCGCAAACAGCCAACAGCGAACAGTCAACATTTGTCAGAATGTATAACTTAGGAGAAAGAATGAAAAGGACTAAATTGAGACTGAAAAAAGTAAAGTTATTTCTGCTGTCGCTTTGCTTTTTTACTGTTTCACTGGGCACGTTTAATTTGTTACCTTCCTTTGCGGCTGCACCCAAACACTACGACCAATTAACCTTTCCCCCGCTGTCAGAAATTAAACTGCCTAAATACACTCGCTTCGAGCTGAAAAATGGCATCCGGGTGTATCTGATGGAAGACCGGGAACTCCCGTTAGTCGGGGGAACGGCGCTATTTCGCACGGGCGAGCGTTTTGAACCTGCCGAGAAAATTGGATTGGGAGGTTTGACGGGAGAAGTGATGCGAACTGGCGGCACGAGTCGGCATACGGCTGATGAATTAAATCAGTTGCTAGAACAGCGAGCAGCTTCGGTAGAAACGGGGATTGATGTTAGTTCTGGGAGCGCTAATTTTAGTGCTTTAGCTGAAGATTTGGAACCCGTATTTGACTTATTTGCAGAAGTGATTCGGGAGCCAATATTTGCTAAGGAAAAGTTGGATTTAGCCAAGAACCAAACTCAAGGTGCGATCGCCCGCCGCAATGACGATCCTGACGGTATTACCGGCCGCGAGTTTCAAAAATTAATTTATGGCGATCGCAGTCCTTACGCGCGCACGGTAGAATACAAAACCCTCGCCAATATTTCCCGCGACGATTTGGTGAGTTTCTACCAGAAATATTTCCATCCCAAAAATATGATTTTGGGTATTTCTGGCGATTTTGATACAGCTAAAATGCGATCGCTCGTCGAGCAAAAATTCGGCAACTGGCAACCGAGTCAAAGTGCAGAAGTGCCTGCACTACCAACCGTAGCGCCAGCAAATGGGGGCGGCGTATTTTTGGTAAATCAGCCGCAATTAAGTCAAAGTTACGTGCAAATGGGACATTTGGGCGGAATGCTCAGCAGTCCAGATTACGGTGCTTTGGATGTGATGAATGGGGTTTTGAACGGTTTCGGTGGCCGTTTGTTTAATAACGTGCGATCGCGCCAAGGCTTAGCTTATTCAGTATACGCGGCTTGGAGTCCGAGATATGACTATCCGGGGGTGTTTGTCGCAGGAGGCCAAACGCGATCGGATGCCACAGTACCATTTATCCAGGCAATTCGCGCCGAGATCGATCGTATCCGCACCGAACCAATTACCCCGGAAGAATTAGCTTATGCTAAAGATTCCACCCTGAATTCTTTTATCTTCAAATTTGAAAATCCCAGTCAAACTTTGTCGCGATTAATTCGCTACGAATACTACGGTTATCCCGAAGATTTCATTTTTCGCTACCGCCGCAGCATCGAAACAGCAACAATTGCCGACGTGCAGCGCGTAGCCAAGACTTACTTGAAACCGGAAAATTTGGTAACATTAGTAGTGGGAAATACGGAGGCAATTCAACCGCCGTTATCGAGTTTGGGAACTTCAGTCAAAGTGGAATCTGTTGATATCACAATTCCCCCAGCGACTTAATCGGTAACAAAGGCTTGCATTCCTCTGTTTTCAGGAGACGGCAATGCCTTGTCCTCCGCCCAAGGTAAGGACACGGCAATGCCGTGTCCCTACTACTAAAAATCAATGCTCAAAGGTGCTCTCGGAAATGGAATCACATCCCGAATATTCCCCATTCCCGTCATAAACTGCACTAACCGCTCAAATCCCAAACCAAACCCAGCGTGAGGCACAGTACCGTAGCGGCGCAAATCCAAATACCACCACAATTCCTCCTTATTCATACCCTGGGCTTCCATGCGCCGCTCCAACACATCCAGCCTTTCTTCCCGCTGCGAACCGCCGATAATTTCCCCAATATTAGGAGCCAAAACATCCATTGCTCGCACGGTTTTTTCGTCATCATTTAAACGCATATAAAATGCTTTAATCCCGACGGGATAATCGCTGACAATCGTCGGCTTTTTAAACAAGTCCTCAGCCAAATAACGCTCGTGTTCCGACTGCAAATCTAAACCCCAACTTACCGGGAAATCAAACTTTTTGTCGGCTTTTTCCAAAAGTGCGATCGCCTCCGTATAAGTAATCCGCTCGAACTGATTATTAATGATATTTTCAGCAGTAGCCAAAACCGTTTTGTCAATGCGCTCATTGAAAAACTCCATATCTTCCGGGCAACGCTCCAAAACGTATTTAAAAATGTACTTTAAAAACGCCTCAGCCAAATCCATATCTCCCTGCAAATCGCAGAAAGCCATCTCCGGTTCAATCATCCAAAACTCAGCCAAATGTCGCGAAGTATTAGAATTTTCCGCTCGGAAAGTCGGGCCAAAAGTGTAAACGTTGCCGAAAGCCATCGCCATAACTTCCGCTTCCAACTGGCCGCTAACTGTTAAATAGGCGCGCTTTCCAAAAAAGTCTTTAGCATAATCAACCTCTTGCGAATCAGTGCGCGGCACATTCTTTAAATCAAAGTTGGTAACGGCGAACATTTCCCCCGCACCTTCGCAGTCGCTAGCAGCAATAATTGGAGTGTGAACCCACAAAAAACCACGTTCTTGAAAAAATTGGTGTACCGCCGCCGAACAAGCATTTCGGACTCGAAAGACAGCACCGTGGGTGTTTGTGCGCGGCCGCAAATGCGCGATTGTCCGCAAAAATTCAAAGGAATGGCGCTTTTTTTGCAACGGATAAGTTTGCGGGTCTGCATCACCGTAAACTTGTACTTGTGAGGCTTTCAACTCAATTCGCTGTCCTTTTGCCGGAGATGCTACCAGCACTCCCGACACTTCTAAAGATGCACCTGTATTCAGTTGTTTGAGTACATTTTCAAAGTCTGGCAAATCGGAATTTATGACTACTTGCAAGTTAGCCATCGCCGAACCATCGTTGACTTCGACAAAGGCAAATTCTTTCAATTCGCGCTTAGTGCGAACCCAACCTTGAACAGTTACAGTTTCGTCGGGTTCACCTGCGCGCAAAATTGCTGCTATTCGTTGATTTGTCATATTCACTCCTGTTTATTTAATATTTTGCACCATATTTCTCTCTTTTCTCTGACTCTGCGCCCTCTGCGCCCTCTGCGGTAAATAAAAAAATCATAAATCTCAACATAGTTCAACCTGCATAGGATTTCAAAATCCAACCCATCAAAATACCGAGTCCCCCAAAGCGAACTGCTTGCCAAAAAGGTTGTTTTATGCTTCCCCAAGAAAACAGGCTGCTTTCTAAATTCAACTCGATTGTTTCCAATTCTTGCTCAATTTCCCGCAATTCTTTTTTGAGTTGCGGCAATGGATTTTGGCGTTTGGACTGGCGGATTTCTTCGCGGCGATGGCCGAGTTCGACTTGGCGCTGTCGATCGACCTGAATTTGAGTGTACCGTTCTTTGACTGCCGCGAGCGATCGCTCCACTGCTGCGATCGCTTGAACAAACTCGCTTTCTTGCTCTTCCGGATTTAACTCTGACGGCTGTTGAGGCATTTCGATCTGCAAACCTGACAATAATAAAAAAAACCGATTTCCAATTAAATTGTTATTATATGCAGTATATTTTCTAAATTAACGAACTCTAGCCAAATAGACATAAGTATAGCAACTTTATCGGCATTTAAAACGTTTTTAATTGCTGAAACCCTTGATTTTCTCGCATTTTCCTTCTTCCTTCTTCCTTCTTCCTTACCACCTATGCTTGAAAATACACAAACAACCCAAACTGTGAACCTCAACGAGCTGAGCACGGTAGAACTAGCCCAAGCTCTAGCCGCGCGCCTCGCCATCCACGAAAAAGATTGGCACCGCCTCAAAGCAAACCGTTCTGCGCGGGCCTGTGAGCAAGCTGCGGCCGCTTTGGTGTTTTTGCTCAAAAAACAGCCTGAAGAAGCTCTCCCGCGCTTACAACAAGCAGCAGGATGGCTGGATCGATCGATATCTGCTCCTCCCTGTCCCACCCACGGCAAATGATTAGATTGCTTCGTTGTTCCTAACGCTTTGCGGTTTTGATTCTGGAGTTTTGACTTGATTAGTCGCTCAAAACTTAGACAATCGCGCCCCTCGATCGAGCAGCGCGATTGTGAGTTCAAAAGATTTATACTTTTTTAACTCAAAACTAACATTTTGCATTATGATCAGCTATCAATAGCCAGAGAGTTCAAATTCTCACTGCAAACTTCAGTCCGGGAACGAAAAAAATTCTAGGTCTAGCTGAGGTAAAAACTGCTGCTTTCATAGCAGTTCTAGCGCAAGCGAGGCAGCCGATAGCGACTGGGAAGTTCTTTGCACAGCCGTAACTCTGTACCTTGAGAATTCCACTCTACCCGATCGAATATTTGGTAAAGAATAAACAACCCCCTACCGCATTCCTGTTCCACATGGGGTAGTCCAGAGTTATCTGCAACGTCCTCTGCTAGGAGACTGTCGCAATCATCGGTATAAAGGTTACAACTGCAAGGGGCCTTAAAGCCAGAACCTTCATCCGATATCACCCACCAATATTGGTTTTGGACGATCGAAAAACGGACTCCAACAGTTTTACCGGGGTCTAACTTGTTTCCATGCTTAGCAGCATTTACCAAAGCTTCTTGAAGCCCCAACCGCAATTCCGCTTGCCAGTGATCCGGAAGCTCTGCTAGGAGCAGATCCAAAATAGGACAAAGGTATAGGGTAGAAGCGAAGCTAATCGTAATCCAATTGCGTCCGACGGGACGAGGTGAAATAGCAATCACTCAGAAAACTCCCTAACTTTCAGGTGGATAAAGTTCACACCCTGCATAGTTGGCTCCCTAGTATTCAAAATGCTAATTAATTGAGCGGCGCAGCTCTACTTCTATCTTAGAGTATCCAAGCAATTAAGAACAGCAAACCACGTCACAAAATATTCAGCGATTCTGAGAAACTTCTGCAGAGAACCATCAGTAATTTTACTTATAGGTTCTCCCAGCAGCGAAATTTTTGATCTCGGCTTTGGCCAACTAGCAACCAAACGGCTAGCTGCCCCCCGAAGCCGTCAACACATCTTGAACAAACGATCCCCACCTGGAAAAGCTCGCAAATAACTATAAAAAAGTCGATCCCTTGACCCTCCCCAATCAGGTTCGACCGTCGCACCCCTAGGCAAGCGCCATCGCCCAGAACTTCCTCAGACCGCCAAACAGCCAAATCATCATACCTAGGTATGTTGCAGCCAAAACCCGATTTATTATCCCAAATGCGACCGGGCAAAATATCTCCCATTGCTGCGCCCCTCCTAAAATCAATAATTGTTACAAAACTTATTAATCCTGAGTACGGGAGATCGCGATCTCCCGTACTCGCCCAAATTGACCAATCCTTTGCTGGCGGAACTCCGAGGCGTTGGTCAAACTATATAAATCTGAATATCGCGATACAATAGTTAAAGTAAATAATTATTTCTTTACATTATGCAAACAACCCCAGCCATCACCGCAGCCCCCATAGCCGGCACTTACTGGCAGTGGCGGGGGCATTCAGTGTACTACGTTCGATCCAGCGATCGGTATCCAGAACGCCCTCCCCTGCTGTTAATTCACGGTTTTGGAGCATCCACAGACCACTGGCGCAAAAATATCAGCGGCCTGAGCAAAGATTTTGAAGTCTGGGCGATCGACCTTTTGGGATTTGGGCGATCGGCAAAACCCGAATTACAGTACAGCGGCGACCTCTGGCGCGACCAACTCCACGACTTTATCACCAACATCATCGGCCGGCCCGCCGTACTAGCTGGCAACTCCCTCGGAGGCTACGCCGCCTTGTGTGTAGCTGCCCAGCGCCCCGAATCAGCCGCGGGACTCATATTAATCAACAGCGCCGGCCCCTTCAGCGAACCGCAGCCCGCACCCGAAGCCCCGCCCTTGCAAAAAGCCATATCTGCAGTAGCTAAAACCTTATTTCAGCAAGATTGGGCAAGTTTTCTGCTGTTCCAGTACGTGCGCCAGCGATCGACAATTCGGAAAACCCTAGAAAAAGTTTATCTCGACCAAAGCGCCGTCACAGACCAATTAGTAGAAGAGATTTACCTTCCCTCCTGCGATCCCGGTGCCCCCAAAGTATTCGCCTCCGTATTCCGAACACCCCAAGGCGAAAAAATCGACGTATTGCTAAGTCAATTAAACTGTCGGTTGCTAATGCTGTGGGGAGAAGGCGATCCGTGGATGAATTCCGCAGAAAGAAGCGCCAAATTTCGCAAACACTATCCAGAGTTGACAGAACACTTTATCAAAGCCGGTCACTGTCCCCACGACGAAGTACCAGAACAGATAAACGAACTGATTCGCGCATGGATAATTGACCAATAATCGATCGGCACATAGATAATTTTCTCCCGGCCCTCTCCTCCCTCGGAGAGGGGGAAAATTATCTGATTTGCAGTAAAATTTTATATATTGTGCCAACACAAACGCGGTTAATTTCTCTCATATATTCTGAGGAGACGGAAACAATGACCCGCAAAAAGACTCGCCGCAATTTTATATTGAGCAGTATAGTTGTTGCCAGTGGCATTGCAGGTGCTAAGGCGATCGAACAGCAGGATCGGGAAATCGCAGCCGCACCCAATAACCAGGCGGCCGCCACAGTAAAAATGCCAGAACGACTGTTAGGCAACACCGGCGTGAAAGTGCCGATTTTCGGTTTGGGGGGAGGCGGACAAACACCGCTGTCGCAGCCGGGAAGAGAAGCAGAAGCGGCGGTACAAATTGAACGCGCGATCGAACTAGGCATTCGCTATTTTGACACGGCGGCCGAGTACGGGCCCAGCGAAGAAAACTTAGGAAAAGTTTTGCCCAAATATCGATCGCGCATATTCCTAGCCACAAAAACCTCCGCCAGAGACAGAGATGGCGCGTGGAGAGACTTAGAACAATCGCTCAAAAGATTGCAAACCGATCGACTAGACTTGTGGCAACTCCACCACGTCTCATTCCAAGCCGAATTAGACCAAATTTTCAGTACCAAAGGAGCAATAAAGGCGATAGAAGAAGCCAAACAGCAAAAAATTATTCGTTTTTCCGGCATCACCGGACACCACGAACCTGCTATCATTGTGGCAGGCCTGGAGCGCTATCCTTTCGACACAACATTAATCTCCCTCAACGCCGCCGAAAAACATCATCCGCGCTCCTTTGTTACCAGCGCTTTACCAGTAGCCAAAGCCAAAAACATCGGCGTCATAGCCATGAAAATACCCGCTTACGGCAAATTATTTCAAAACGGTGTTTTAGATGGAATGCACCAAGCAATGGGCTACACGCTTTCACTTCCCGGCGTGCACTGCTGCATCATCGCCGCCGACTCAGTAAAGCAATTAGAAGAAAACTTAAAAATTGCCCAAGCATTCCAACCCCTGAACACAACAGAAATGGCAGCACTTGAAAAACGCACCGCCGCCGCTTGGCAAGAAAATACATTTTTCAGACAGTGGACTTAAGATCTCAACTCCAAAATTCCCTTTTTCATCTGTGTTTATTTTAGTGTTTTTATTGTGGCGCGGGCGTCCCGCCCGCGATCTCAAATCCACGCTTCATCGGAATTATTCATCTCTCTTGTCTCCCTCTGTGTTCTCTGCGTTCTCTGTGGTTAAATCCTTCCGATCCAAGCGGAAACGATATGAATCATAGTTTTGTATGAAAACTCAAGTCCTCACTACGAACCTGCAACGTTTATGTTACCAAACTTGATATCATCTGCGGTGAAAGTACCTCAAATCACAAAACAAGGCGAGCCAACCCGGTCGCCTTGTTTATTATCATAAAAAATGCACTTTGTCAACAGCAAAAAGCTACTTTTTTTTCCGTTTCGCCTTATCTAACCGCCTGCGATCGCGCCACTCAACAGAAGTCAAATAAGCGACACCGCCAGTCACAGTTAGCAGCAGTACAAAGGCAACTAAAACGAGAATATTAGCAATCGAAAATTCCACAACCCCTCTTCCTCTGATTTTACATTTTCTACTTTCGATTTTAGATGAAAAATGTTAACAATTAACAGTTGAATATAGACGGCTAACTGTTAATTGTTAACACTCGATTCAAACTGCTGGCAAATCTTCCAAAATTGTAAACCTCACATGATTAATTGCCAGACTCCCCACGGAAACATCCTCCTTGTTCAAAGGGAGACCGCCGCTCGTGAGACTTTGAAACCGAATTCCCTTGCCAATCTCTACGTGATACCAAGCCAAACCCATAAAAAATCGCAAAGGATAAGGGCCTCTGTCTTGAATATCATCAGGATTAGATTCCATCGGCACCCAGCCAAAACCCGGAATGTAAAACTCCAGCCAAACGTGATTGAAATCCGGCTCCAGCGACACACCTTTTCTGTCAGCAAAAGCGGGGCACTTGTAGCGCCCGATCGTGCGGCAAGCAATCCCGTTTAACCTAGCCAAAGCCAACAACAAGCCCACGTACTCGCCACAAGAACCGATGCCCCGGCGTAATACAATATCTGGAGTGTCAATGTGAGGCCTAATCCCGTAAGAAAGTTGGTCGTAAACAAAATTGCGAATGCTCAGTAACTGCCTCAGAATATTAGTTTCTGAGCCAATGGCAGCCACAGCAGCCGATCGCACAATTTCCGTATCCATCGCCAAATTGTCATTATCCACCAAATACTTAGCTGCAAACTCCGGTGACAGCTTAGGAATCTTTTCCACATCCCTAGGTGACAACTGATACTTAATCGATCGAACTTCTAACAATGCCTTCCAGCCAAAAATTCGGCGTTCCCCAGGGTGCAGCCGATCGAACTTAAACACCGCCACCCGTTCTCCTTCCTGAATTTCCTCAGTAAAAGGCATTCCAATCGGCGTAATTTTCCTGACCTTTTGCCGGTGAGTTTCCGAAGGCAAAGCAATCCGCCATTCCAAATTTTCGATTTCTACCTCATCGAGAGGAGACAGTTCCTCCACATAAGACATTTCCATCAAAAAACCGTTTGACAAAGCGTAGCGGTCAGCTTCATTGTAGTGAAAAGACAAGGGCTGAATAAAAGTGCGATCGCGCTTGGTCAACTGAAAAGGATCTTCCGAATTCGGGTCATCCCGGATGTAAAGTTCATCCCCGGCATAAGCCACGTACAGAACCTCATCCCCCGTTTCGGAATCCTTGTGAAAAGCCAAACCAGAAGGCGACTCAAAGGGAGTCAAAACGCTAAATTTAATCTCCCCAGTTCCCCGTTCCAAACAGTAAACAGTTTGCTCAGTTTTGTCGCAAACCCAAATTTCCTCATCCCGGACTGTGATATTTTCTACCCCAATACCGGGAGCATAAAACCGAGTAATTTCCCGACCAGTTTTCAGGTCAAAAACCAGAATCGAGTTTAATCTCTGGCAAGTCACATAAAGCGTAGATTTCCAAACAGCAATCCCGTCAGCAGGATAAGAAAGTGAAACAAAATGTTCCGGTTTGAGTTCAGCGATCGCCCCGTCCCGAATTGCGCCCCGACAGCAACAAATATCCTCATCCCGCGCAAACCAGAGAGTATCTTCCGAAATAGCCAGCCCCGTTGCGCCGGTAAACTTAGCCGTTTGAAATGGATTCAAAACAGTAGTGTTGTCATTTTCTCGATCGATCTCCAATAGCAGCCCTTCGGCGCGATCGACAGCGAACAACCTATTTCCTAAAAAAGCAATGCCGTGCAGTGCCAAGACTCCGATGGGTCTTACCATCCGCAGCCCCGAAGGCTGTTTGTCCGAGAGAACAGGTGAATCGAGATTCATGCTAAATTTCTTGCCGGTATTGTACACAAAAACTGATTTGTAACTTGTAGCCGATCGCTTGAGGTTCACCAGCACAATTGCCGAGTTTCCTGATATCCAGGACTGACGCATCAACCAGGTGTTTTTACGAAAAGAGGCGTTGTAGCCTCTTGCTAGAGTTAAAAGACCCCGAATATTAGTCTTTGTCAAAGTTGGGTTTAACAAGCTCAACCCAACCTGCAGCAGTGAATGGAAGTAAGTATAACTACTAAGCTACCACTGACAAACGCGACAGAGAATTCTATGTTGAGCAGATCGACCCAAATAATCGTATCTGCCTGAAGATATAAATTAAGTACAACAGATTACGATATCCGTCAAAACCTTGGATAGAATAAAACCGTGCGATAAAGTTCCTAGGTTCACCAAAAGGCAGGTTCGTCATGGCTTTGAAGTCTGCTCTAAATATCGGTGCTCTTTCATTAATTCTGTCTTTAGAGGCAGTTGCCGCCGGTAGTTTTTTAATACCAGCAGAGGCTCTCAACAGCCCCGCAAACCTTGTCCAGCACTCATCCAGACCGCAGCTACCCCTCAACTGGCAAACAGTTCAACTCCCTGAACCCAGCGGAAGCAGACCGAACAGCCAGCAATTGGGAGCGGCGTGGAATAGCTTTCAACCGCCGGAGGACGGAGTACCCGGAAGGCGGGAAGGGGGAGGAACCCGCGGCTTAGAATGCCCCACGGCCACAACTGCCTTAACTGCCTTGATTCCCCAATCAACTATGGGGCAAACCATATCAGCAAAGCCAACATTTTTCTACTACCTCCCCGTAGCCCTCGACAAAACAGTTCAGTTTGAGTTAGCAGACCAAAGGGACAAAACACTATACAAAAAAAGTTTTCGCATGGTAACTAGCCGTGCAGGTGTCGTTAGCGTCAGCCTCGGCTCCGACGACAACTCGCCAGCCCTGGAAGTTGGCAAAAACTATCAATGGTACTTTACTATCAAATGCAACCCCAAAAATACACAAGATGATGTTCTCGTTTCCGGGTGGATCAACCGCACTGCTGTCGCTCCAAGCGTGAAAACAGAGTTGGATCGATCGCCCGATCTCACCAAACTCAGCATCTTCGCCCAACAAAATCTCTGGTACGAGTACCTGGCAACTCTAGCTAAATTGCGTCTCCAGTCTCCCAGCGATTCCAGTTTAGCGATCAAGTGGTCAGCAGTTTTGAACTCAGTCGAACTCGGCAAAATAGCCCAAGAACCCTTAGTCGCCAGTGAAATAACACCGATCACAAGAAAATAATTCAATACCAGTTTCACGCAAAGAATGTAACGGTAGGCCCTTGTCCCAAACCCTGATAGCCATAAGTCATTGCCAATTCTAAAATCTAAAATCTAAAATCTAAAATCTAAAATGGTATGAGGGGTGCAGCAAGTACGAAAAGCTCGGTTTCGATCGCGGTATTTGGCAGCGCCCCAGATGATTTTTGGTTGTTGCGGGTTGTTTGGTCGATCGCCCTAAATAAATTAAAATTTGTGTACTGATCAGAAGTTCGGACTTCTGGCATCTTGAAAGGCCGACGGTGGAAATTTTGATGGTCAAATTTCGCCTAATACTAAATGATAAACTGGCATAGTGAAGCAGCCGAGAAACTTATTTTAGAGAAATTATTAATTATGCGCCCGAATGCAAATATTGCACTATTTCGGTTGGGGATTTCACTTCTAACTGCACTGCCGATGGCTTGCTTTTATGCCAATAAAGCTATATCCCAAACAAACGATATTTCTCTGTTGCCTGTCGTCGCTGACAACTCAGCAGATACGGGCAATCAAGTATTAGCACTGCAAAAACTGGAAATCAAGCAGGATGAAACAGCAACAAACTTAAATCAGCTTCCCGATGCGATCGAGACCAACCCTGAACCAGAAACACCATCGAACCCCGCCGAGAACAGCCAAGAAGCCTGTTCCACAATCGATGAAACTGCTTGTGGTGCGGGCATCTTGCCCGAACAAACAAATCTCGTTGACAACGATCCCCAATGTCAGAACCAGCTAGATTGCAATCATGTTTTAGCCCAGAACCAACCCTCGCTGCCTCCAAACCTGCCACCGCCGCCGACGGAGCCCGATCCAAATCGCGATCGATTTCTGCAACCAGCCCCGCAGCCTTCCCCAGAACCTCCCCAAGTACCACCCACAGTAGCGCCGCCGTCCCCGTCGCCAGTTCCCCCAACCCTGCCGAATACACCAATTGAGGTGAAGAAAATTCAAGTAGTTGGCAGCACAATTTTAAGCCAAGACGAAATTAATGCCTTAGTCAACCCGTTAGAAGGCCGTTCTACCACCCTAGAACAGCTCAAACAAATCGCCGACAAAATTACCGAAATTTACCTCAATCGTGGCTACATCACTTCGAGAGCAGTCTTGCCGCCCCAAACTATCACCGCAGGAGTAGTCCAAATTCAAGTTATTGAAGGCAAGCTAGCCCGAATTGAGGTAGAAGGAACTAAAAGATTGCATCCTAGTTACATCCGCAGCCGGATTCGACTCGGTGCGGGAATGCCTTTAAGTACAGCTTCATTAGAAGACCAACTCCGGCTGCTGCGAGTCGATCCTTTATTTGACAATGTAGAAGCCAGTCTGCGGGCTGGGGATAATGAAGGAGAGAGCATTCTGATCGTCCGAATCTCGGAAGCTAATCCATTTCAACCTACTTTCAGCATTGACAATTACTCGCCTCCCAGTGTCGGTTCCGAAAGATTGGGAGTTAGTTTGCGGCACCGCAATATAACAGGAAATGGCGACGAACTGGCGGCCGCTTATTATCGATCGATCGGCGATTCAGACGTGTTTGATTTCAGCTATCGCGTGCCGCTAAATGCGATGAACGGCACTTTGCAATTGAGGGCGGCACCGAACCGCAACAGTATTGTACAAGAACCTTTTGACAGTTTTGATATTTCGGGAAAATCGCATTTATTTGAAGTTAGTTACCGCCAGCCACTGCGGAGAACACCGATCGAAGAATTTGCCTTATCTGCCGGTTTTACTTATCAGACAGGCAGAACTTTTGTCGGTGGCGAACCGACTCCTTTTGGCATCGGCCCGGACTCCAATGGTGTCACCACTACGAGTGCAATTAAGCTGGGACAGGACTACATTCGGCGCGACCCGCAGGGTGCTTGGGCATTGCGATCGCAATTTACGATCGGCACTAGCTTGTTTGATGCTACTCAAAACGAAGGTTCCGATCCCGACGGACAATTTTTGAGTTGGCTGGGTCAAGTGCAGCGAGTACAGCGATTGAATGACAAACATTTATTAATTTTGCAGGCAGACTTACAGTTGTCAGCTAATAGTTTGTTACCTTCCCAGCAATTTGTAATTGGCGGCGGACAATCTTTGCGCGGCTACCGCCAAAATGTCCGTTCTGGCGATAACGGCTTTCGAGTTTCTATCGAAGATCGGATTACTTTGCAGCGCGATGCTTCGGGAAATCCCAAACTTCAATTGGCTCCCTTTTTGGATGCGGGTACGGTGTGGAATGTTGCGAACAATCCTAATACATTAACCAATCAGACATTTTTAGCAGGTGTAGGTTTGGGGGTCATCTGGGAACCGATACAGCGGGTGAACCTGCGCGTTGATTATGCTTTTCCTTTGGTGAGAATTAGCGATAAAGGCGACAATCTGCAAGATAACGGCATTTACTTCAACATAATTTATACGCCATAAGGAGAGAGGGGGGGAAAGAGAGAAATCTTCCCTCTTTCCTCTTCCTTATTCAACATCCGATATTAATCGCCGACTTCCCCGACAACCTCCGCAGCAGCCTGAGTTTCCAGCCAGAGTTTGAGCAGCAAGAGCTCCGCCCGATCGCCCAACACAGTCGCAAACACGCCGTCAGCCCCCTCAGACGCCTCAGAAATCCACGTACCGCGCAGTGTCACTTCTACAAAGTCAGCATCAGCAACACAAAGCTCGATCGCATCGTTGTCGTTTCGGCGGGCCTCAGATTCCAACAGAGACAGCGCCGGCAAATTCGCGGGCAGCAAAAATGCCGCAGTGCTCGGTTCGACGCTGATGCTTTGACCAACTCGCATAGCCAGCACAACTCGCAGCGCCACTAACTGTTCGGGAGATTGAGCCAAACGCTCGAGGTTAAAGCCCGTTTCAGTGTAAGTCAACTTCAGCATATTGACAGCCCTAAATTTGGAATAGAAAGTTAAAAATTGAAAATCGGGAATCGGGAATTGGGAATTGGGATTTAGGGCAGATTTTAGATGAGCATTACGCATCAATTTAAAATCTAAAATCTAAAATCTAAAATCTAAAATTCTTCCCATTCCCTATTCCCCAATTTGATATTCGTGCCAAAACAGTTCTGCAAAAGCAACAGTGGGGTGTATAGGAGCCTTCGGCTTAGTTCGCAGAGACATTCCAGCTTCTATGGGAGTTCGATCGCCCTTACGAGAATTGCACCGTTCGCAAGCAGTCACCACATTGTCCCAAGTATGCGGGCCGCCCTTCGATCGAGGCATCACGTGATCCAGCGTCAAATGCCGATTGCTGCCGCAGTATTGGCAAGAATGAGCATCGCGGCGCAGAACTTCCCGGCGATTGACCGGGGGTACTTTCCACAGGCGTTCCCTGTTACCAAAAGTCAAGCGGATTTGTTCAGGTACGTGGATGCTGGTGCTGGGCGATCGTACCAGCCAGCCGTTGCCAATGCTAAAATCCAGAGGTTCAGCCTTGCCTGTTACCAACAGTACGATCGCCCGTTTGATGTTGACACGGCTCATCGGTAGGTAATTCTGAGAAAATACCACCACAGATTGCCTCAATACATCAGTTACTACGGTCACGGCTTGCTCCTCCTCGTCAATTTTGAATTTTAGATTTTAGATTTTGAATTTTAGATTGTCGATTGTGAATTTTGGTTACTTCGTCAGCATTGGCTACATCTGATTTTTTGCCAGTTCCCCAACCCGATCGAATTTATCAAATACCCAATCAAATGCCCCCGCTTCTCTTACTTAGAAGCGGGGGCCAGAAAAACTGCTTTCATGCAAATTTTCATCCTGTCTTGGTACAGTAGTTTAGCTGTACCTCCCGCTTCGCGTCTCTCGATATGGCTGTGCCACTTGCCGACCGTGCTGATCTACCTCGTTGTCTTTAATTTCTGCAATTTCTCCTAATCCACTATAACCGTGTTTATTTAGGGCCAAGCCCGCCCACGAGGTCGCTGCGACAGTCGCAAAACCCGTGCTAAAGACGTGCCGTAACGACTCGGAGCGACCCGTGGGGCGATCGCACTTCAGTTGATAGGTGGAGTAGGTGGGGAGAAATTTCACTGTAGGCAGAAGGTGGTTAAGAGGCTTTCAATCTAGCTGTAAACATACTACACTGATATTACACATATGTCCACCCGTCACGGAGAAAAAATTATGCATACCCTACCTAGAACCTCAACCACCGAAATGGAAGTCACCAGCATTCGACTCGAAAAAGAGCTCAAGGAGAGACTTAAAGAACTCGCGGGCAATCAAGGCTATCAAGCTTTGATTCGAGATTTGCTCTGGAATTACGTGCAGCAGAAGTCTGGAGAGTATCGGCAGATGTTTTCTCGATCGGATATTCGAGCCAGCATTAATGCCACAGCACAGCAGGAGGAACGCTGCGCGCTTACAGGAGAGTTGATTCGACCGGGCGGGCCGATGTTATTAGGCCTGACAATGCACGGCGAAATGGTGCCGCTGAGTATAGGGAGTATGGCTGGATAAACCAGTTTATCGAAAATTTGTGAGAGCGATCGGCCTGGGGTGAAGGCCCCAGGCGCTGAAGATGGGTTTCCGAAGCATTTCAAGGAGATATATTTAACGAACCGCGAAGACGCGAAGTGCGCGAAGAAAGATTAGAGAAGGAAGAAAATAGGCAATTTTAGCGGTTCGGGAGTTTGGTAACGCAGATCCGGAGGCTCGCCCCACGCGCGAGAAGAATGCTAAACTTTCCATCGGGCGTGCCGAACAGACGATCGTACATTTGATGAACAAAAATAAAGTAATGCTGAAAAACCGCTACTTGACTGCTGCGAGTTCGATCGCCCTTCTCACAATTATTGCCGGATGCGCCGCTACTGAATCACCTCAACTTGCATCTCCCTCTCCTGTAGCTGAATCTTCCCCGCCCCCAGTTAAACCAAATCAGCCTCAGCCCTTAATAGTCTCTGTTAGCAATCCCGAAACAGCCACAAATACCAAAATCCAGCAATATCTCAACGGGTTGGCTGCCCAAGGTTTTGCCAAAGAAAACCAAGGAGTCTGGATGCAATCTGGCAACACTTTGCTAGCCAATCATCAAGGTACCGTTCCTCTGTCGGCTGCTTCTATTACCAAAGTAGCCACATCTCTGGTAGCACTGCAAGAATTCGGGCCGGAACATGAATTTATCACCTTAATTGGTACAACTGGAAAAATTGAAAACGGCGTATTAAAAGGCGATTTAATTGTACAGGGAAACGCCGATCCCTTGTTTGTCTGGGAAGAGGCGATCGCCCTTGGTAACGCCTTAAATCAAAAAGGCATCAAGCGAGTCAGTGGTAATTTGATAATTGTCGATAAGTTTTACATGAACTTTGAACTTGATCCCCTCAAATCGGGAGAATTGCTCAAACAAGGATTGAACAGTCAAATCTGGCCCAGCGAAGCCGCCGCCCAGTATCAAACACTGCCTCCCAATACGCCAAAACCCCAAATATCAATTGAGGGTACTGTAAAAGTTTTGGCAGCACCTCCTAATGACGTGCAGCCTTTAGTCAAACATTATTCTTTGCCCCTTGCTGAACTGATCAAAAAAATGAATCAGTACAGCAACAATCTCATGGCAGATATGCTAGCTGATACTGTCGGCGGCGCCAAAACAGTCGCGCAAAAAGCAGCAGCAGCAGCCGGAGTTCCTCCCGCAGAAATTCAACTCGTCAATGGTTCGGGATTGAGCGAAGAAAATCTCATTTCTCCCCGGGCTGCTTGTGCGTTGTTTATAGCTTTAGAACGCTATCTTGAACCTTACAGCATGACAGTTGCTGATGTCTTAACTGTAGTTGGGAAAGATCAAGGAATACTGGCAGAACGCGCGCTTCCCCAATTAGCAGTGGTCAAATCGGGCACGTTGGATAATGTTAGCGCTTTGGGCGGAGCTTTGCCAACTCAAAAACAAGAAACTGTGTGGTTTGTGATTATGAATGGAGGGGCAAATGTCGAGACATTTCGCACTCAGCAAGAGGTTTTGCTGAAAAGCTTTTTGAATGAGTGGGGAAGTGTTCAAGTTTCGCCGCCGGAATTAACGCCAAATCCTGCTAGAAAGAGTAAGGTATCTCGCAGCGAAATTGTTCAATAAACTGTTGTGCATTTAATTTGTATATTCCGGTTGGGCTAGAAGCCCACCCCACAACAGAGTTTGTAGGGTTCGTCAACACAGAAATTTTAAATTTTCAGCTAAAATAATGCAAGCTGATGCACTTTACGAATACAAACTAATTTAATTAGGGGTTTTCGCCCTCGCTACCACAATGCCGATCGCACTTTCGACTCTCCTAATATATCTCTGCAAGTCGTAAGCAACTGTCACCTGCCCAGCCGGCGAAGCGTGAATTAAACCCATATTGCCGTCAGCATTACGGTAGACTAAACCCGTGTGGGTGACATCCAATCCTTTAACATCCGTCGCTACTGCTATAATATCCCCTGGTTTTAACTGAGAATAAACACTTTTTATCTGATTTGTGGGGATGTAATTAACAGTAGTTTTTGCTAAGTCTGCTTCTTGGCTGACTATGCACTGATAAGTTGCTTCGTCTTTAACCATTTGCGGATAACTGTTGCGGTGCTGACTCATGAAATTTAGTGTTTTATTCATGGGCACTCCGCCTAATTCAGCGGTGATATTTTCCACTGTTTGCCGTTTTTGATTGTCATTAATCCATTCGGAAAAATAATGCAATCTGCTGCAATAACCGTTAATTTTACCGTTTAAATATCGCTGTTGTTCTATGCGATCGACAAAATTTTGATAGTCGTAATCTTGTACTGCTACGCCCCTGGCGATCGCCAAAACGGTTTCTACAAATAAAACGCAATCAAATTTATTCAAAGTTATGATCAACTTTTCTTCGCCGGATTTGTCCAACAACCCGGCGGCGTAGGGCTTTCCTAGAAAGTTATTGGCGATCGCCTGGACAATTTCTCCGATCGAGCGATCGTGCAAATTTTGTTGTTTTGCATACTGTACAACCTTTTCAAAACGTGCTATGTCTTCAGGTTGTGCAACGGTTTCTCTCTCGGTATTATTGGAGTCCGATCGTCTCGCAAGCACTTTCAGCAATTCGGAATAGGAAATTTCCGCTAAATTGTTGAAGTCCCACAACATACTCGGAAAACTGGAAACACTTTGCTTGTTTTTTATTTCCAGATTTTCGCTTTCTCCCGTCAAGGAAAACGCTAGATCCGCCCCCTGTCCTGCTGTTTGTCCATCGAGAACATATCCCGTAGCAGATTGAGACTGAAATGCCCAAAAATCAGGGATCAAAGAATTATTCACGCCGACGATCGCAAATCCCAAAACAGCCAGACTCCAAAAATTTCTCATGTTTTTCAAAGGATTTTGCTTCAACTCAGTGCTATCCTGAAAATTTTACAATTACTAGAAGTCTCAATCAGCCTAGTAGACAGATAAAATTGGCAACAGCGGACTAGATCGATACACTTGTCATTTAGACGCCGCCCTATTATAAACTGATCGTGCGAGTTTGATAGCACAAAACTGTAATGCAAGTAGAACGCCGACGCCGCCCACGCCCAATTCCCGCCCGACGCCCCATCGAGCCCCTAGGCCCAATCCGGCCACGACGCCAAAGCAGCCAGCCTCCTGTCCAATCCCGTCGTCGAGTCAGGACGAAATTTTCTCGCTTAAAATACCGTAATATCCTGTGCTTAATTGCCGGGGCGATCGCGATCGGGTGGATTGTCACAATACCGTTCAGAATTCGCCGTCCCCCAGAACCGCCAGTCATCTTGGCTAAACAGGCCGTCTCGCCTCAAGAAACACTCTCGCCTCCGACAATTGAACCATCGGACAATTTAGCCGATCGTCAAAGCGAGCCTACCTTTAGCTACAACATAAAAACACCTCCCAATCCAGTTTACTCTCAAGAATTGCAAGGGATTGTTGATGAAGCGGTGAAGATTGCAACCACCAAAGGAATGCCCGCAGAACGGCTATCAATTACCTTATTTGATGTCAGCAATTCCAAAAGTCACACCTTTGCCGGATATCAAAATCAAACTCTCCGATTTCCCGCTAGTGTTGCCAAGTTATTTTGGATGGCAGCGTTTTACTCAGCCATAGAAAAAGGCATCATTACGCAAAGAGAATCTGCCTTTAAAAACGACCTAGAGCAAATGATTCGCATCTCCAACAACGATGCTGCCAGCAGACTTTTAGACAAAATCACAGATACAAAATCCGGCGGCAGGCTCGCAGGAGAAGAGTTGCAAACATGGCTGAAAAAGCGCACTCAAATTAACACATTTTTCCAGTCCGCAGGCTACAATGATCTTCGTATAAGCACCAAAAATTATCCCATATACTATTTAAGACAAGAAGGGCCAATCGGTCGCGACTTGCAATTGCGGGGCGATGCTTCTCAGCCGATTCGCAATCAAGTAACTACCGACCAAGCGGCCAGATTAATATATGAAATCTATACTAGGCAAGCCGTTTCCAGCGTCGCTAGTCGCAAAATGGCTTACTTGCTGACTAGAGACTTAGACCCCAAGGCATGGAAAAATGACCCTAGCAATTCAATAAAAGGATTTCTTGGCGAATCTTTACCAACTAATATTTATTTTGGTTCTAAAGTAGGCTATACTTCCAAATCCCGCAGCGAAGCGGCTTTTGTCAGAACTTTAGACGATCGCGCGATTTATATCTTAGTTGTTTTTGCAGACGATCCGGCTTATGCCAAGGACGAAACAACATTTCCGGCAATTTCTCGATACGTTTTCGATCGGCTAAACGCTCGTGGCCCCAGCACTTTGGAGTGATATTGAGTAGGGCCGGTTGACTGTTGACTGTTAGTCGAAAAACTGAAGGATGGCTGATATCAAATCCGGTAGCATCGGAATTATTCATCTCTCTGTTCTCTTCCTCTGTTTTCTCTGCGTCAACAGCGGTTTAATCATTCCAATGCAACCGGATTTGATATGAGTGTTGAATGTTGACTCGATTTTACAATTCCGGCGCGGTCAGAAGTGAGATTATGCACAAACAACTGTTTCTGCGAAAAATGGGTACTGACGGCCAAAAAAAACAATTTTTTGACCACAACTCTATGCTTTTAGGTTAGGTAAAACCCGCATAAATAAACCCGGTTTCTGATATCCTATGATACTATGTCCGGCCCATTACCCTTAACCCTCTTCTGTCACTTTCGGCAAAAAATAATCTGCAATCCTTAGAGCATAAGACTTTTATCAAAAATCTTAATTTCCGCCATTCTGTTAGAAAATAAACGCTCAAATCCCCGCTCTATCTACAGTTAAAAATTTGGCTCTCACTTTTATTTTCCCAGAGTGACAGAAGAGGGTTAATAGGGTAAGGGCGGGTTCACGAAAAATATCTGCCAATAATTGACAATCTCAAAAACCCGCCCTTTTAATCACGGTCACTCGATCAGACATGATATGAGCAAGTGCTAATTAAGTTTGTCGTAATGAAGTCGTTTTTCTCTCGTCTGCCAAGCGCTAACTCTAAACGGTGAGTTTAACAATTGATTTACTGGATACAATTTAACTGGGGCGAAAGGATTCGAACCTCTGAATGGCTGGACCAAAACCAGCTGCCTTACCACTTGGCGACGCCCCAACGTCTCAACATTTAATATAGTAACACCCCGACACGGGAATCTGTCAAGCATTTTGACAATAAAATTTAAAAAATGTTTTTGGAACCGATCGCCCGCAGGTTTATGCTTTGACCGCAGGGGGGCGAGCTACCGGGATTTCAATCCTGAAATCCGCTCCCTGTCCAGGTTCCGAGATACAATTCAAACTTCCTCCGTGTTTTTCCACCACTATCTGGTAGCTGATAGACAAGCCGAGCCCCGTACCCTTGCCTACAGGTTTCGTTGTAAAGAAAGGGTCAAACAAATGGCATTTAGCTTTTTCGGGCAATCCGGGCCCGCTGTCTTGAATCCGAATCACCACAACTTGACCCCTCGACTTTCCTGACTCATCAGCCTCCGAGTCTTGGTTCACTACCGCCGTCGAGATTTTGATCGTCTTAGGTGGAGGCTGATTTTCCAAAGAGTCGATCGCATTCGCCAAAATATTCATAAATACTTGATTGAGCTGTCCGGGATAACACTCTACCTTCGGCAAGTCGCCGTAGTCTTTAATTACCTCAATTCCTGGCACTAGCCCGTTTGACTTCAAGCGACTCTGCAAAATCAGCAGCGTGCTGTCAATCCCTTCGTGAATGTCTACCGGCTTCATCTCGGCTTCGTCGTGCCGCGCGAAGTTCCGCAGAGACAGGACAATTTGGCGGATGCGTTCAGTTCCCATTTCTATTGAAGAGAGAATTTTCAGCAAATCCGGCACTAGGAAATCAACATCGATTTCTTCGTTTTTGTCGAGAATTTCGGGGCAAGGCTCCGGGTAATGCTTTTGATACAAGTGCAGCAAATCCAGCAGATTTTTCATGTACTGCTTGCAATAAGTCAAGTTGCCGTAAATAAAATTAACCGGATTGTTAATTTCGTGGGCGACGCCGGCGACCATTTGACCAAGAGAGGACATTTTTTCGTTTTGGATGAGCTGAGCTTCTTTCTGCTGCAACTGCTGCAAAGTTTCCGTCAGTTGGCGGGCTTGAGTTTGAGCGGCTAAGGCTGCCGCCCGGGTTTGGGCGTAGAGTTCGGCTTGGTCGATCGCGATCGCCAGTTGATCCACCACCGCTTGTAGCAATTCCACTTCGCTCGTCGCCCAGGAACGGTGGCTGCTGTAATGGTTACAAACTACAGCACCCATTTGACCGGAGCGAGTCTTGACTGGCAGCAGCAGGTTAGAAACAATCCCGATACTGCTCAAAAAAGCTCGCGTGGGCGGTTCGATGCACAGTGCTGTTGCAGCGTCGCCGATCCGGAGCGTTTGGCGGTGGCAAATTTTCTCGGCCAGCAGGGTTACTTGTTCGATCGGGTATTCTGTGAGCCGCTCTTTCAGTTCGGGATTTGCCGCCTCGTGGGTGATGGCAAAGCTTGGCTGCCCGTCTCGCGAGATCGAGTACCACAAAAAGTAGCACTGGTCAACCTGCAACAAGCTGCGAATTTCGTTGACAGCCGTATCTAAAATTTTGTCGAGGTCGAGGGAATTCCGCATCTGGCTGGCGAGACCGAAGAGCAAGCCTTCCCGGCGGCTCAACAATTCTTCTCGGGCTGCGTGGCGATCGATCGCCACGGCGATGGCGTTAGCCATGCAACCCAGAACTTCTAGCGCTCCCTCGCTTGCCAAAGCGCTACTGCACAGAGTCATCACTCCCACCAGTCGCTCCTCCACAATCAGCGGATAGGCAATGGTGCACAGAGACGGGTTCGACAGTAGGCACACAGGAGCAGTTTGGAGTTTTCCCGCTTCTGTTCGTACCCAATCTTCTATTTCTTTTGCCCACTCTTGGCTGCTAAGTCCTGAATTGGCCTGCAATTCTAACCGCTCTGTCTGCAGGTTAAAAGTCCAGATGCTCACCCCTGTGGCGTCGAGATACTCTACCATTGCCTCGGTGCACCGGTTGAGGATGACCGATATTTTCCCGCCTTGTCCAAGGGCTGCACCGACTTTAGCTTGCAGGGAACCCAAGCGAGCTCGCTCTTGTAGGGACGTTGCCGTTAGTTGGCGATCGGATGTGTCGCCGGAGCCGGCAACGATTTCTCGGGTTTGTTGAGTATCGTCCGCGCGCCCGATGCCCGCTGAAGCTTCCCACACATATTGAGATTTGCCTGTTTCTCCCAGCGTCGGGAGCTTTTTTGTTCCATATATTGTTGTCATGCTGCTCTGTGGCGTATGTACCGCAGACAAGCTCGATCGGTTCGAGCCAGGAACTAACTCCGAGATTTTCTGGCTGTCCGAGGTGATATCTTCTACCTCTGGCAACTGTTTCTGGGCTTTGACTAATTGCCAGCGCAGCTCCACCAAACTCGCAACTTGCCGACTCAAAGCTTGCAGACCTTCTATCGTTTCTTTTGTCAAGTCTCGCGACACCGAGTCCATGACGGATAGCACTCCCAGCATCTGCCCCTCTGAGGTCATGACTGGGATGCCGGCGTAAAATTTCACGAAGGGGTAGAAAACGATCAGCGGATGCTCGCCAAATCTCATATCTGTGGAAGCGTCTCGAACAATGGCGGCAGGCAGTTCTTTAAAGGAATTTATAGGGAGTTCCCTCGCAAATTCGGGAGCAACTGGCGGTTGTTGTAAAGAAATTGCCCGGTCAAATTCCGAGTTTGAGTTTGAACTCTGGGCGAACTCTTCGGGAGTTGGGTCCAGGGCCCGAGCGCAAAAATTCAGGTAACGGTGAGCCAAAGTTCGATCGATACCTAACTGCGACTTCAACCAGTGGCGATTACCGTCAATCAAGCTCAAGAAAGCAATAGGAGTTCGGCTTATATGAGCTGCCAAACCGACCAAACTGTCCAAGCAAGCCTCTGGATCAGAGCCAAGAAGCTGATACAAATCAATATTATGGAGCTTGAACACTTTTTTACCAAGAGGCAAGGGTGATTTCATCATGTGTAACTGCCCGTCTAGTTGCTGGCAACCGCCCTTCTCAATACTTCCCTTGAAAAACAAGCTATGAATTCTGTGCTGGGAGACTCTGGGCGCAACTTCAGCGCAGGTTGCTTGCGCCGAATTCAGACTAACCTCTTGACCGATATGGAAAATTTTGAGTTATGGGAGTTAGAGCACCCCAGATCTAAGACTATATAAATTATACTTCCAGTTGACTATGCTTTTGAATACCTCCGGCTCTCTAAATCTCAGAGCCTCTGTTGGGAGGAAGCAGCTTTCCAAAATATATGACTATTGCTTATCTATAATTTTTTTATCAGTTTAATTGTATTTTAACAGACTTGTCTAATCGTGGGTAGCTGGCTTGCTGGTAGATTTAAATCAGGGGTTTGTGCCACAATACCAGTGTCCTTTACCGAGCTGTGCCTTAACCAGGAGTTCAACTACAGTTAGGAGATGAATTACAAAAGATTGGTAAGATGTTAAACTTTGTAACAATAGTTGTTCAAACTCGACTTTTTAGGGATTTTGGGCCCGGATGCACATTTTGCAACTGTTGTAATTGCCGATCGACAACTCTCCCAATCCCTTTTTTCGAGTTTGAGGTAAAAAAACAGGGGTAAAGTTTCAACTAACGCTCCAAGGGAGTTGACAATTATTGGGTAGAGGCAACGCTCAAAAAATAACTGAACGAAGTATGTTTTGTATTTTCAAGAACTATAAATAAACAGGGAGAAGAATATGTCTGCAAGTAGCAGTCAAGTACCAACTATTTTGGCAGTTGATGATAGCGTCGTGATGCAAGGACTTGTTAAACAGGCCTTAAGCAAAGAGTTTCGAGTTCTCGTAACCGACAATGCAGTGGATGCTTTGTCAACGATTTATCACGAACAAATTTCTGTTTTGTTGCTGGATGTTTCGATGCCTGGTATTGACGGATTGGAACTATGCCGCACAGTGCGGAGCTTGCCTCAGTTTCAGAATTTGCCGATCGTAATGCTGACAGCGCGAGATGGAGCATTTGATAAGGTACAGGGGCGTTTGGCGGGAGCAACAGAGTATTTAACTAAGCCGTTTGATGCCGATAAGTTGCGCGAGGTAATTGGTAAGTTTATTAAAATCAAATAATCGGACTTAGGGAAAAAAGTCAGTTTTGAGTAATTAATCAAGTAATTTGAGTAATTAATGAACTAAAAAGTTGCGATCGCGTTCTGTGATCCTCGACTTCTTTAACAAGTCGAGGGGCGGGGCATTCTGCACTATTTGCGAGGTAAGTCCTAAATTTTTAATTTAGCCAGGAGTAGGGGAGCGATCGCACTGACAGGTAAAACATATTGGGCGGCACCAAGGGCGATCGCCTCCTTGGGCATTCCGAAGACAATGCAGCTAGCCTCGTCTTGGGCGATTGTCAACCCCCCTTCTCTGGCGATAGCCAACATTCCGTCAGCACCATCTCTACCCATTCCTGTCAGTAAAACCCCTGCTGCTGCCCGACTATAAAAATTAGCTACCGACTTAAATGTCACCGTTACAGAAGGGCAGTGTCCCGCAGCATGAGCAGCTTCTGAATAAATAAATCGCCCTTGAGAATCCAATTCTAAATGACGTTTTTCTGGCGGAAAATAAACAGTTCCTGCTTGTGGCAATTCTCCAAAAGAAGCTATTTTAACAGGCAGTTTCGATTCATTACCCAGCCAATCAACTAATCCTTGCAAAAAACCTTCACTGATGTGCTGAACGCAAATTATAGGCACTGGAAAACTAGCCGGAAGTTTAGAAATAATCGCGTACAGCGCTTGTGGTCCCCCCGTAGAAGCCCCTATGGCCAATACTTTAATAGTTGAAGATTTAACATTTTCGTTGGAAAATTTGTAATTAGGAACTGGTGCTTGGTTAATTTTTAAAATTTGATTATTATCTTCTAGTGGCGTCTTTTTTTGATGCCGTGTAAATACTTTAACTCCTGAGAGGATTTTTACCTTAGCTATTAATTGATTTGCTAGGCGATCGTAGTCAGATATCAACCCGCCAATCGGTTTCGGAAAAACATCCAATGCACCAGCCTTTAACACTTGAAATACATTCTGAGTATCATTCGCTTGCACTGAAGCACTAATTACTAAAATTGGTAGTGGATATTTCTTCATTACTTCTTCCGTAAATTCTAACCCGTTCATTGGTGCCATGTTCAAATCCGTACAGATTACTTGGGGCTGAACTTTGGGAATTAATTCTAGTCCTTCTAATCCGTTGCAAGCAGTTCCTACAACTTGGATGTCTGGCGAGGACTCAAAAATGCGTTTGAGGACGATCGTAACGACTGGAGAATCTTCAACTAACAATAGTTTAATGGGCGATAACATCAGTTTGCTGGGGAATGGGGAATGGGAAATGGGGCTGTTTCGGGGCAACCACGGGGGGATTGCCCCTACGGAAAATCAGGCTTTTGTAGGGGCGGTGCTAAGAATGCCAGCCCCCACCCACAGATGATTTCATGGGCATTTCAGGCATCGGGGCTCTTCACGAGGGTTTGCCCCTACAAGAAAATGAAACCCCCCTGGGGAATAGGGCACTTGTGCTACCCTTCGACTTACTTCCCTTCGGCGAAGCTTAGCGGGCAAGGCGCGCAGGGCGAGTGGCTAAGCTCAGCACGAGTCGCTCAGTAACCGCGTAGTCAAAGTATTGGGCATTGGGCATCGATGCACTGGTAATGGTGCACGGGACACTGGATATTAAACCTTGCTAATTGGTAGTAAATAACAAATGCCTCCTAACCAAGGAGTAATGACTAATGACTAAACTAACCTTTTTAGTGTCTCTACCAGCACATCTTGATTGAAAGTACCTTTAGGAATATAAGCATTTGCCCCCGCATCAGCCCCTCTTTTTTTATCTTCATCCGATGCCAAAGATGTCACTAAAATTATCGGCAACTCACTGTATTCTTTTTGCTCCCGAATCTTAATAGTCAGGGCCAAACCGTCTAAATTTGGCATTTGTATGTCAGAAATCACAGCATCAAAATCGCGAGTTTTTAATTTATGGAAAGCATCCAATCCGTCTACCGCAGTCACAACTTCGTAACCCGCACCTTCCAGGATGCGTTTTTCTTGAGTGCGCGTGGCGATCGAGTCTTCTGCTAATAGTATAACTTGTTTTCTGCTGGCTGTCTCAAGTTGTGATCGCGCACCAGAAACCCCACGGGACGAAACTTGCTGGCGTACAGATTTTATCAAATCGTGGGGATTGAGTACCATACAAACTTCCCCAGTACCGAGAATTGTGGCACCCGAAACATTTCGCACCCGTTTCAGCAATAGACTTTGAGGTTTCATAACCACATCCTGTTCGTCTATCAAAGCATTTACAAATAATCCCAATCTTTCCTCCCCAACTTTCAAAACAATACAAGGCATTTTTGCAGAGCTTGAATTTCGGAAGTAGTTTTGATTTTTTATCGAAATTTCACTCCCTGTTTCCTGTCTCAGATACCGACTTTTTTGCCACCCTTTTCTATTGTTTAATGCTAGTAAATCTGTCAGATGAGCAACTGACAGAGGCTGACCCTTTGAAAGTATAGTTTCCTTACCTTCTATAGCAAATATCTCAGACTGAGACACCAGTTGTGCCGTGTCTACAAACTCGACTGGCAGACCATAAGGAATGTCTTCAACTGTGACAATTAATACATTTGCTGTAGCTAAAGA
Organism: Microcoleus sp. w1-18aA5; assembly: GCF_036701705.1. Taxonomy (NCBI): domain Bacteria; kingdom Bacillati; phylum Cyanobacteriota; class Cyanophyceae; order Oscillatoriales; family Microcoleaceae; genus Microcoleus; species Microcoleus sp. w1-18aA5. Next base: position 129,884 of record NZ_JAUPTE010000002.1, read on the forward strand.
CGTGCTGATTTGCAGCCTCAAAGTGCATCCTTTTCCCGGTAAAGACTCTACTTGAATACTACCTTTTAGGGCTTCAACATTAGTGCGAACTACATCTAAACCCACCCCGCGCCCCGATACTTCGGTAACAAATTTTTTGGTCGAAAAACCCGGAGTAAAAATCAAAGATTGTACTTGATTTTCGGTCATTTCGGCCAGTTGTTCAAGCGTACAAATATTGCGTTTTACAGCAGTTTGTTTAATGCTCTCTAGATTTAGTCCCCGACCATCATCAGCAACTTCAATAATAATATTGCTAGCAATATTATAGCCTTTAATTCGGAGAGTTGCCACGGGAGGTTTACCTAGTTTTTTCCGCTCCTCAACCGTTTCAATGCCGTGGTCGATCGCATTTCTAAGCATGTGCATTAAAGGGTCTTTCATTTCTTCTAAAATGCGTTTGTCTGCTGTGGTTTCGCCTCCTTCAATCACTAATGCAACTTCTTTACCTTCCCGTTTTGCTAAATCTCGAACAGTTCGAGGAAATAAATTAAAAATAGTAGACAAAGGCAGAAGTCTCAGAGTGCGAATTCCTGATTCTAATGCCTCAGTGATTAATTCGAGTCTAGCAGTATCTTCATAAACTCGATTTCTCAAGCGGTTGACTAAAGTTCCGAGACGTTCTAAACGTTCTTCTGTACGTTGATAGTAATCCTGCAATTGGCTAAATTTACCGCTGGCTTTAATACCGTTTTCATCTATCTGCATCCGATCAACGGTCAAGCTCGTTACAAAATATTCTCGGCTCCACTCTTCCCACAAAGTTGTAATTTGTTCGATATCTGCAACTCGGTGTCCTAGCCGAGTTTTTGTGACAGTAAGTTCCCCTGCTTGAGTCATTAAATCGTCTAAATTTTGAGTAGCAACGCGAATGGTTTCAATGCGGTAAGATGAGGTTGAGGATGCAGTAACTGCCGACTGCGAAGCCGACTCAGTGGCGGGTCCAGAAGGTGCAGGCAAGTTTTGAGCTTCCAGTAGAAATTCTGGGTTGGATTGTAGGGGTAAAAAAGAGAAATTTTTCTCTAAGTTAAGGACTTCAGAAGTTTCAACATTTGTTTCTAGTTCTTGGGTATAAGGCTCAGTAAATTGCGCTTCTACCAAGGGTTGTTCTGGTACTTGTGAAGATGAGGGATCTACTATTGAGGCAGCAGCCTGTGGCTGTGGCTGACTAGAAGCACCCATCATGCTAGCGAGGATGTAAAAAGTATTAACGCCGGAATCTTCGCCGGTAACGGCTTCGTTAACGAGTTTCCGCATGGCGTCTAAACCTTGCAAAAGTCGATCGCTAATATCCGAATTCAGTTGAGTTTCTCCCCGTTTGACAGCTCCCAAAATATGCTCCATTTGATGAGCTAAAGATGCTACATTTTTTACTCCCAGCATCCCAGCATCACCTTTAAGAGAATGGGTTTCCCGCAACAATTGTTCTAACTTAGCTAAATCGCTCGGATATTGTTCTAAGTACAGCAATCCGTCGTCTAGTTTCTGTAAGTGTTCTTGACTAGCGACTTTAAATACATCTCGAAGTTCTTGATCTTCAATCATCATATATGTTATTGAGTAATAGGTAATTGAGCATGGCTCATGGGTAATTGCTAATGATAATAATGTTGAATACTCAGTCGATTGCTAATGACTAATGACTAATGACTAATGACTAATGACTACACTACTTCTTTAAGATTAAATGCAGCTTCTGTGAGTTGTTGAGTACCAATTTTAACTTGAGTAATGCCGCTGACTGTTTGAGACGCGGATTCCTTCATAGAACTCATGGCATCACCTACTTGCTGAATTGCTATCGCCTGCTGTTTAACATTAAATGAAATTTGCTGGTTGCTAGCAAACACCAGATTGCAAGCTTCCCTCACACCCGTAAAAGCTTCTGCCGTATCTTGTGCTGTTTTCACCCCTTCTGCAACCGTTTTGCGACTATCTTCAGTTGCTTTCACCGTGGAGTCGATCGCGCCCTTAATTTCTGGAACAATACCATTAATCTTTTGTGCTGCTTGTTGGCTTTCATCTGCTAACTTACGAATTTCGCTTGCTACCACCGCAAAACCTTTACCGTACTCGCCGGCTCTGACTGCTTCAACAGCGGCGTTGAGAGCCAGCATATTAGTTTGGCTGGCTAAATCGCTAACCAAACTTGCGAGAGTCGATATATTGCCAATCTGACTCGTGCTGTCGTCGAGTCGATGATTTTGCTTAGAAATTGCCACCACAGCTTCTCTAAGATTCAGCATTTGATTGAGAGTTTGATCTACCTTTTTAGTACCTTCTTCGGCTAGATTTAAAGCTTGGCGAGCGGCAATGGCAACAGACTCAGCTTGCTCGGCTGTTTGCTGGGAAGATCTGCCCAAATTTTCTAGAGTTATAGTTGTTTGATTGACCGAAACAAATTGCCTATCTGCTATTTGTTCTTGCCTATTCATATTAGATTCTATTTGCATTGAAAATGAGGATATTTGGTAAATCAGCCCCCGAATGAGAGCAACAATCTGTTTGAGAAAAAACCAGCCAAATCCCAGCACCACAGCCAGGGAAACAATAGCAATCAACGCTGCTATTTTTTGAAGCGAATCGATGGAATAAAATAGCAGTTTTTTGGGTGAACTATCCACTATCACTAAAAACTTATTGGTATTTTGTTTGCTGGGAAAAACTGTATTATAGCTAATCACTAGCTCCCTATTATCAATATTTCCCTGGCCACCTGAGAGTATTTTAGCAACAAGGTCTCCTGAATAATCATTTTTGACATTTTCCTTGGTTTTGAGTTCAAATCCCCATGCTTTTTTAGGATTGGGATGAGCCAGATAATACCCATCTTGATTTAAGATAAAAGATTGGTCTGATAGTTCAGGATTGAAATTTTTAACCATATCGAGTAGAGTGCTACCCAGAGCATTAGTAATGACAAAGCCTTGTCTTTCTCCTTTGGGATTAAAAATTGGAGTGGCATAGCGAATTGTTGGCTTGTAAGGAATTTCTATTTTCCCCCTTTCCTTATTCAGATTTAAGGAAGACACATAGACTTCTCCTGATTTTAGCTTCATAGTTGCCGAGAAGTAATCTGTGTCTGCTTTATTTTGTAGTTGAGAATCTGGAATAACTTTGATATTGGTGCCGTCAGAATCTACGCGCACGATCTCCTTACCGCTGTTATCTATGTAACGCAATTGCATATAATATGGCTTGGCTTCCATCATAGATAAAAATGTGAGTTGCATTCGATAAACCCAATCTTTATAAGTTGAATTAGTTTGTTTGTCTAATCCATTTCCTTCTCTAGCTCTAATCATTCCCTGAACTGGGGGAGTTTTGCGGAGAAACAAAATATCGGCTCTCAGATTTTCCAATTTGTTAGTCATTTGATTGGCGGTGGAATTAACACTGTCACTAAGGGTTATTAATGCTAAATTTTGCAGTGCTTCTGTTGAAGAAGAAATTCCATACCAACCAACAATAGATACTGGAATCAAGGTACTTAAAATTAGGAGCAGCAACAGTCGATGCTGCATTTTTTGGAAAAAATTGTTAATCATTAGTTACTGGGAATCGGTTACTGGTAACTTGTACGCTCGCATAGTCTAAGTATAGAGAACTAGAAAATTGTATGATCGGGTAGCCGAAGTATTGGGATTTGGGAAGTGGTAGTCAAGAAAAAATAACAACCCCCTAATAATAACTCACAACTCACTACACGACTGATTTGATATTAGGTTTTTATTGGCATTTGCCCATAAACAAGTTATTACTCCCGTTAATATCGCTGGAATTGTAGCGAGGCCTATCGCCAAAGCAATTGTTTTAATTCTTAAGGATATATTTAGCCTTTTTGGGGAACTACTCATAATTCATTGCTTTCCTACAAAACTGCTTTCAAATCTAAGGCTGCTTCATTCAATTTTTGAGTACCGACTTTAGTTTGACTGATACCGCAAGCGGTTTGGGCTGCGGCTTGATTGAGAGAGTTCATAGCTTGCACTACCTGTTCGATCGCGATCGATTGCTGTTTGGCATTCAGCGAAATTTGCTGAGAACTCAAAACCACATTGTTAATGGCATTGGCAACTCCTGCAAATGCCGCTGCGGTTTCTGAGGCAATATTCACGCCCGATTCCACTGTTTTAGTTCCTTCGTCTGTCACCATTACCGTTGAGTTAATCGCCTTTTGAATATCAGCAACTAATAGATTAATTTGCGCTCCTGACTTTTTACTGCGATCTGCAAGTTTGCGAATTTCTGACGCCACTACGCCAAACCCTTTGCCGTGTTCTCCTGCCCGCACTGCTTCAACAGCAGCATTGAGTGCTAACATATTAGTTTGATTAGCCAAATCGCTAACTACACTTGAGATATTACCAATGTGATCTGTTTGTTCGCTCAACTCTATAATTTGTCCTTGGATATCCTGAACTTTAGTTTTCAGAGTTGCCATTGCTTCTAAAGTTTGTTCTACAGCTTTTGTGCCACCTCCAGCTAAATTCAAAGCTTGCATTGCTTGAACCACGGCTGTTTCTATCTGCTGTGATGTCGCCCTGGAAGAGGCTCCCAATTCGTCCATTGTAGTAGTAGTTTGATTTACGGAAGCTGCTTGCTGACTTGCCATGCGTTCCTGTTCTTCCACGGTGGCTGCAATCTCAGTGGAAGAAGTGGCGATCGAGCTAATTGCGCGATCTATAGTTTGGGCAATTCCTGATGAAATCAGCCAAGCTATAACCGCACCTAACACCAATAAAAACACGGAACCAAATACCAATGCCGAGATCAAGAAAACTAAAGATTGCTTCGTTTTTTCTGTAGCTTGCTTAATCGCTTTTACTTCTATGTCGCGAAATTGCTTATTTATTTCCACAAATTCATCCACAAATTGTGTCTGTTTTCCGGTGTTAAAGAGAGCCAAGGCAGCAGTTCTATTATTTTTTTGTAATAAAGCAACTATTTCGCTAGAACCGTCATAATATTCGTTGCATAGTTCTAGCATCTTCTCTAAACGCATTCTCTGTTCAGGATTTTCCATCTTCAACTCCGCACTATTTCCCGACTCACGAGCTAATTCTCCACCTGTCTTAAAATCATTTAAAAACTGCGGATTTTTATTAATTAAATACCCGCGCATTCCCCGTACCATTTGTTCAGCACCTGCGGACATATCATTTGTGTCTCTGATCACATTTTCTATCCTTTCTACTTCTGCAAAATTATTCAACACATGATTAGTAGTTGTATAAACTAGCACGGGAAAACCCAAGTATATAGTTGCGGGCGCTACATAGGCCAGCAGCATTCTATTTCTAATATTTAATTTTATTAACTTAGAAAACATATTTTTCTCCTTAATTTAAGCACGTGAATACACAAATTAGATTGCTTAGTTAAATCTCGCTTGAAAAGCGGATTTGGTATAACTCAATACGCTTGGGTTAAAACTATTTATTCCTCAGAGATCTCCGTCGCATCCCCCCATCGTTGCGAGGATTTTGAGTAAGTTCTTGTTTGTCCCCCCATTTAGAAGGGGGGCTAGGGAGATCGAGCTTAACTGAACCGTATTGTGATATAATTAACTTCTTTAGTCCTGGACGCATTTCAAGATAATTCTCTCATGCTAAGTCCCGCTCGTTACCAGTTTTGATCTCTGCGTTGGATCGGGATTGCGAAGGAAATCAAGTATCCAGCTAGATGCTTCACTGCACTCATGACAGATATACTTTGCGTAAGTCCTGTTCTGGATTCAAACCTCTTCATCAACAACTACTCCTCCTTTTGTCAGCAGTTTTTGCAAGTTGAGAATAGCCATCATTTTTTCCCCATAAATAGCTGTCCCCCGTAGATATTCGCGGTTGGCAGAATGCAGTGCTGCCGGAACAGCCGCAATTTCCGACACATTTAAGTATATAATATCTAATATTTCGTCAACAACTATACCAGCGACCAAATCCGCCACTTCAACAACGATCGCCTTAGAGAGATAATTGGCAGTCTCCGACATATTTAAAGACATATTTAAAACACTGCGAATATCAATTAGCGTCACAATTTCTCCCCGTAAGTTTATATTTCCCACTATGCGATCGGGAGTGCAAGGAACCGGAGTTACTTGGTTGATATCAGTAAATTCGCGGACTAGATCTAAATGAATACCAAAGTATTCGCTATTCAAAACAAAAACCGCCAGGGACATATTAATTGCAGCATCATTTTCCCCCTCGCCTCGCAGCCTCAAATGATTAGCGCGCGATTGAAAAATTGCTTTTTCTTCTGGGGTAGCCTGCGGGCAAAAAACGTGACGCTTGCTCAAAATTTTAGGAGTTTTACCTAACACTTTTGCATTTATTTGCCCGTGTAAATTTTCCGTCTCTGCCTCACCTGCTGCTGCTTCACTACCTGCATTGCTTGGAGAAACAGGCTGGATTTCCTCTGACTTTTCGGGAGAATATCGAATTAAGTGATCGAGATTCAGCAGCATGATAATATTGGCTTCGCTGCGGGCAAGTCCAGCTACAAAATAATGAGAAGCTTCTGAATTCTCTCGTCCGTAAGATAGCTGCGGAGTGATGGCTTCTTCTGAGAGTTCCTTAACTTCGCGAACTTGATTGACAATTATACCAACTTTCGATTCTTGCCACTCTATGACGATCGTACTATCTGTCACAGAATACTCCTGCCAAGCGTATCCAAAACGCAGATTCAGATCCATCACGGGCAGAATTTCGCCGCGAAGGTCGATCGCCCCAACAATATCTTGAGGTGCTTCTGCAATTGCTGTCAACTCCGGCAGAAAGAAAATTTCCCGAACGTAGCAGGCTTCTATACCGCAGAGAAAACCGTTCTGTTCAAAGATAAGATACGGTTTAGTTTCCATATTTTAGTGTACAGTTTCTTTACTGTATAATTTTAACAATTTTTTTTTAACATTCATCAGCACTTGACTAGCTGTCATTTTTCCCTGTGAATCTATGGGAGTGTTTGGCGGCAGCGCTTTCAGGATTTCACAAGATGAATGGTACATTTTAAGAGCTCTTTTTACTTGGCCTTCTTTATTGTATATATTCCCTAGCTCTATATAAGCTGAAACAAAAGATGGACACATATAAATAGTCCTCTTTAATAAATTTTTTGCTGTTTCTAATTGACCCTGTTCTTCAGCAATTTGAGCTTGTAAATAATCAGTATATACTGATCCCGGCTCTACTTTTCTAGCTCGATTACAGTATTCTATTGCCTGAGAATAATTGCCGGCATTCGCCTGAACTTGAGCGATTAAAAAATAAGCATCAAAATTATGTCCCTGCAAGTCTATTGCCTCTTGTGCCTTGTTGATAGCCTCAGCATAATCTTGATTTTTAAATAATTTTTTAGCCTCTAAAATTAGCAGTTGAGGCGTTTGATTTTGAGTATTTTCTGCTATTATTTTTTCTGTAACTGACACGGCATTGTTCGGTAAGCCGTCCTCCAGATAGGGAGATGGCAGCATATTCCCCAGCAGATTACTTATTTTTAATACGGGCGGCATCTCTATCTCTGGAAAATTGCTGTTAGTAGTAAAACTAGGTGGCATAGTTTCTCCTGTTAGCAACTCACCACTATCATCGCCCATAGTATCTGCTTTCGGGAATTCCCGAAATGCCGAGTTTGCTTCCCCTAAAGTCGCAACCCTAGACTCTATTTGACAGCGTTCATCCGGTACTGCATCCCGACGCTGATACACCACTGACTCCGGGAAAATCTTGGATTCAAACTCGTTCATAATTTGACCGTAAACTTCAGCGTGACCGGTCATTAAATATCCTCCAGGTCTCAGTGTCTTGGAAAATTTTTGCAGTACCAGTGAAATATACTTATGTTCAAAATACACAAAAACGTTTCTACACAAAATTAAGTCTATGTTATAAAGATTTTGGTAAATATTAGGAAACTCATCTTTGATTAAATTTACACAGCTAAAGTTGACACTTTCGCGCAATTCTAGATTAATTTCCCAATCATTTTGCCTCTGATGAAAATACTGCTTTTGTATCTGCGGTTCAACCAAGCGAAACGACCAATGACTGTAAACTCCCTGGGGCGCTTTTTTGATTACTTTTTCATTGATGTCTGTACCTAAAATTAATATTTTCCATTGCTCCCAATCGGGAATCAATTGTTTTAAAACAATAGCTAAAGAATAAGGTTCTTCACCGGTGGAGCAGCCCGCACTCCAGATTCGCAGTGTCGGCTGCATTCCCAATGTTTTGTGCAAGTTTCTTTTCTGGTCTATCAATTCAGGAAAAATTACTCTGTTTAACAGAGCAAACTGTCCTTTATCTCGCATAAAATAACTTTCAGTTGTTGTTAATAGCAATACTAATTTTGCCCATTCATTTTTACTTTCAAAAGTTTTGGCGGTTAAAAGTTTATAATATTGTTCTGGTTCTGCAATTTTTTTTTCTCTCATCCGACTCATGATTTTATGAGACAGATCCGCTCGATCTTGGGTTCTAATTCGCACACCCATCTCAGTAGTAATTAAGTTTATAAATAGCTGAATTATGGAATCATTCATGTCCACTGAGGTAGATTAATTTAATAATTTGGGAAGTGGCAACTTTTACTGAGTTGGTGCTGAGCATAGCTGCTAGCCTGCGGCTCGTCGGTTCGCAAAGCCGCAGGGAGCCGAAGGGAAGTGCGTAGCTGAACTATTGGGAATTGGGGAACTTGTAAGCTCGTGTAGTAGAAGTATTGGGAATTGGGAATTGGGGAACTTGGAAGTAGAAATTGGGAATTTAGCCGATCGCCTTAACAATAACAGTGTTACACCACATCATATCAGAAACTTGCCAGCTACTTAAAGGAAAAAGGCAAAAGGCAGAAGGTAGAAGCCAGGAAAAGAATATCCCTTCTGCCTTCTACCTTCTGCCTTCAAAGGCACTAATCTCCAACTTTAAGCTGGATATATCCGCAGGCGGCGATTGGGTTCTTCCCCAAAACTGTGGGACTTCAGGTGATAGTGTTCCACAAGTTCGTGCTGCATTTTGCGGACGTTGGGAGAACGAGGCAGGAGTTCCACCGGCTGTCCCTTGGGAATGACAATTTGCTCCACTGCTAAGCGGGTTTCTTCGAGAGCTTCGAGCTCGTCAGAAGAACCGCTGCGGGCGAATAAGGCGAGGTCTGCCACTTCCGGCGTGCCGGGGTCATCCATGTCCAACAGACGCCGCAAAGCTCTCGCTACGTGGGGAATAGTCCCTGCCTTAATTGTGTGCAGGGGAACTTGGCGAGTTTTGGCCAAGTGCCTCAATTTCGACTGGTTCCGAACGTTCGATCGCAAAGCCAAAACCACGTCAGCGCTCTCAATATCCTTGGTCAGCAGTATCGGCAGGTTCAGCGTCGAAATCACCTGTTCGAGCTGGTGGCGAGGTATGCCGTAAGGATAAACGTGGAGGGGCAAATCTTCGCCGTTAGGGCCGACATTCTGGGAAAAACGTCCAGGCTTAGGTACAGGCTCAACGGACAGGGATTCTTCGAGCAGTTGCTCGAAATACCGAGTCTCAGCAACCGGCGCGCTCTTAGCAGCTAAGTTCTCGCTGGGAGCGGGCATCGGCACCATTTTGCCAGCACTCCGCCACCCTGAGATCGGTGTGACGGGCCGGATTGCCGAGACAGCAGCCGGGCTGCTGGAAGCTGCCATCCCCGGAAACCGCGCGGGGGGAGTTGCCGACTCCTGCTCGATAATTACTTCTCCTGTCTCGCTGATGCTTCTGATTTGCTGGCTCGGTTCGCGTCCCCGCAGCAGAGTGTCGATCGAATCTGCAACTCGCTCGTGGATTACCCAGCGCTGCCGTTCCAGCATTTCGATGGCAATTTCAAAAGTTGGTGGTGCTTTGCGTTCCAAAACCGTCTTTTGAGAACCGCGCCGTCTTGCTTCGTCATCTCCCAGCGTCACCGCTTGGATGCCCCCAATTAAATCTGCCAGAGTCGGGTTTTTCATCAAGTTTTCGATCCGGTTCCCGTGGGCGGTACCTACCAACTGCACGCCCCTTTCGGCGATCGTCCGAGCCGCCAAAGCTTCGAGTTCCGTGCCGATTTCGTCAATCACGATCACTTGCGGCATATGGTTTTCCACTGCTTCGATCATGACTTGGTGCTGGAGTTCGGGACGGGAAACTTGCATTCTGCGAGCTCTACCGATCGCTGGGTGGGGAATATCTCCATCTCCGGCAATTTCGTTGGAGGTGTCGATGATTACCACCCGTTTTTCCAAGTCATCGGCGAGGACGCGGGCAATTTCGCGCAGGGCCGTGGTTTTGCCAACCCCAGGGCGGCCGAGCATCAAAATTGACTGACCGGTTTCCACTAAATCGCGGATAATGCCGATCGTCCCGAACACAGCGCGGCCCACCCTCAAAGTCAAGCCGATAATCTCGCCGCTGCGGTTGCGAAGGGCGCTAATTCGGTGCAGGGTTTGCTCAATACCGGCTCGATTGTCGCCGCCGAAGTGGCCGACTCGCTCGATGCAATAGTTGAGGTGTGCCTTGGAAACCGGTGTTTGAGAAAGAGGTTCGGCCAAGGATGGAAAACGAGCTTCAGGTTGGCGGCCCAAATCCATGACAATCTCAATGAGATTGTTGCGCTGCGGGTGCTGCTCTAAGGGCTGCCGGATCTCATCTGGCACGATGTCTAATAATCTGTTGAGGTCGTCTGTAATCTGCATTCGCCTCGATGTGTTCGGTGACGTTTTCAACTTTTTAGTCTGTTGTCAGTTAACAGTTGTCAGTTGCCAGTTGTTATGTGTCAGTTGCCAGTTGTTGTTGGAATTAACTACTAACCACTAACTAATGACTAATGACTACTGACTAATGACTACTGACTAAAATTCTTTGAGCGGGGAAACTAGAGAACGAGCTAAACTTACGGCCTGTGAGAGAAGTTCTGGGACGGCTTCGAGCTGAGGTAGCCGAGATGTTTGAACTCCGGCTCCTGGCCGCGCGACTGCCACCGGAACGGCATAGGCTCGATCGGTCTGCATTGTTTCTAACTGTTCTAAAATTGGCGATAGCAAAACCCTGGCATAGCTGCCGTAAGCTACACCTGCAATATATGGAACAGGGGGATCTGACGAATTTTTCCCGGCATCCTTCATCAGTCCCTCGGCTCTCAATTTGCTGACAGTGTGAGCATTAGTGCCGCCTGCAAGTTGCACGTATCCCGGCAACTGGGCAGCCAAAACTTTTTGACCGAGTTTGACCGCGGCTCTAGTAGTTCCTGTTCCGATATCTCCGCTCATTGGCCTACCGTCCGTTTGCCAAATTAGCGGACAAGGAAGGGGGGAAATTATTTGATAGAGTGTCCGCAAATAATCAATCAAACCGTCTCCATCGGGGCAACTAATTGCTATTACCTTGAGTTGAGCGACCCAGGGAGCTATGCTCGACCAAAGTCGCGCAAAATCTGCCTCTCTGCCTACTTGCGTGTGGATTTCTAGGGCGTCCGCACCGGATTGCAAGATTAAAGGTGCGATCGCGGCGGGAGCAGACACGTAAGAACGAGTATAAATTAGTTGGCTCGGACAAATCGGCAGACAGCGACCGCAGCCATAGCATTGCTGGTCTATCACCCCGGAAAAACCACTGCCAGCACTCTGAAAAACTATTGCTTCGGCTGGACATATTTTTTCGCACGGCCGCCAGCAGTCCGCCGGACAATCGGCTGGGTTGAATTCGGCTTTGCGAAAATGCGGGTCTTCTCCATCGTTTAAACTCACCATCAGCAACGGCAACCCTTTGCCGCCAAACCTGCGGTTTTGAGTTCTTGCCTGTAATTCGCTGGCCACTTGTAGGGCTTCTTTCGCTGCGGCGACGGCGGCGGGATCTGCCGCGACATCGATACAGTCAGCGCCTGCTAAGGTGTAAGCCAAGGTGAGATTCCGTACAGCAGGCAGGTGTTGAAAGCTCGCCCCACAGATCAGCTTGAACCAATGGCCATCTTTTAATGAGTTTAGGGGATGATAATGTTCTGTCACCCTTATATGCTAATCCTTTCAGCTAAAAATTACTATGTGGAAATTTCTACTTAATTTGAAAATTTAGGCGGGTACAAGCTGGAAACGCTACTGATAGCAGTATATCTGGTGCTGTTGGCTCTATATGTAGAGTTCTGAGGTAAGTATTTTTGAGAAATCTAATTTTTTTGATAGTGCCTAACGATGAGGCTATTTTCCACTTTGGCGATCGGCTTGAGTGACACGTTGACTTACGGACAGAATTTCTATGATATCATATTTCGGTGGATTTGGCAAGGAAAAAGTAGACTAAAGATTTTTTTGGAAGTGGCCGTGCAGTCGTCATTGCCATAAAGTTCGATCGAGCATTGAAACCCAGCGACGAACCGCAGATGAACATTCTACTCCCTAACTTGAAGCTACATTCATCTGCGTTAATCTGCGATTCAACGAGCTCTACTACTTGCTCAGCCGCTTGTAAACCGTAGCCAAAGCATGGCTATCCCCCACATTTCCCGGAAACAAAACCACGGGTAAATTGGGAAACAGAGGATGATCTGTATCGGTTTTCACCACCGAACAACCTGCGATTATTTGACCGATTTGCCTGACACTTTTTAGCGACAAACCTGTACTCAAAACATCATTAGAAGTAATGCCGCCCTTGCTAATCAAAAACCCGATATCGGTAGGCAGTCCCCGCACGATATCCATCAGTAAAGCAGAAACCGCTTCTCCAAATTTTAACCTAATTTCTGCATTGTCAAATTCGAGTTCCTTGCGGCTGGTATAAATTACAGGCGTTTTACCATCGGCATGAGAAGTGCGGACTTTTTCGAGAGTTTCATCGAGCATTTGGGTGCGATACTCTGATGAATCTTCTAACAAGTGAGATACATCTATTTCAATGCTAACTATATTGGGTTCTTTTAACAAGCGTTCCAATTGTTCAGTAGTTTTCTTAACGTGGGAACCAACTATTACTGCACCCGGTTTCCCGTCCCTCACGTATTTTGCCATTTCGTCGGCTGCTACTGGCTGCGGGCCGAGGTCAGCTAAGGATGTTAAAATACTCGCCCCGCTGCGGAATAAAAACTTTTTGCCTTGACTGGCAGCAGCGAGAATGTGTTTCGCAAATGTGTCTAAATCGCCTTGGCTTTCGCCGTCAACAACTGCACATTGGTTGTCTTTCATCTCCATCAGTCGATCTAAACTTCCGTAGCGGATGTCTGCAAGTAAAATGCGATCGACTGCATCAGCTTTGATGCGACCTTTGGTTTTTTCTTCTACGTAGTCTGGCAGGTAACTGTGACTGTAGCCGAAGACTGAATCTTTGGCAAATTCGGTTTGGTGTACAGGCGTTGCGACGCTGTTAACCATTAGGTAATGCACGCTGTGGCGGGTAATTCTGCCTCCTTCAAAAAAGGCGGGAATTAGAAAATGGGCGTCGAAGGGGCCAAGTTCTTCGGCGATCGCATCGGTTTCGATGGGATAGTGACCGCGCAGGGTAGAATCGGAACGGCTAACTATTAGGAAGTCTTCGATTTTTTCGCTGGCGATCGCCCTTTTTAGATTTTGGCACACTTCGCGGGTGACGGAGGCTGCTTTTTCGGGAGTTAGCGATCGAGTATTTGTCAGTATGAAGAAAATCGGGCACTTGTCCCGCAGCCCCAAACGCAGGGTGTCTTCGTCCCAACGTGTCAGCAGCAAGCAACTGTGCACGGTTTGAGAACCAGTCGGATCGTCGTCGAGAACTATAATCTTGGGTTTGGCAGAAGACATACTGACCTGGTTGTTAACGTCACCTTTCCAAGATATCCTTACCTGTTACGTAACAGGAAAAAATTTACAATAATTATGATATTTTTTTAACAATTCTCCTAATTCATAATTTTAAAAATGTCTTTGAGTTCGAGTGGAACAGGCATCCTGCCTGTTGCGGTTCAGTAAGCTGCATATTGCTACTGGGTAAGAGGCGCACGCAGCCGTGGACGCTACTAACTTTTGCCATTTTTAAAATTAGCAGCGTTTCGATCTTGCAACTTTTTCATTTCTGCTTGAACTCCCACGGCTACTTGCAAAGCTTCGTTGAGCAATCGCCCCTGTTCGCTGGCTCGATCGCTAATTTGGAGGGCATTCAAATTTTTTAAATTATTGGCAAATAATTCTGAGTTAGTAGCGACAAATTTTTTGTTTTCCCTAAGAATTCTTTCAGTTTTCAAAGCTCGAACTAAATCGTCTCTGATTAGTTGCAAAGCTTGAATAACTTTGGCTCGATCGCCGATTTTTACTGCCACATTGCCGGCATCTTCTATCCTATCGTTAATTTCGATCGCTTTGATTATACCATTATAGCGATCGACATCATCAAAAAGATTGATTAAATGTGGGTTTTGGCGGCTGCACTGAATTTTCCACGCATCCTCAAAGATTAAACCGATGATCGCAGCGAAGTGAAGGGCGAACCACCACAAATAAGCTCTAGGAAATATCGCAACCAGCAGCCAACAACTGATGAGAACCAAAACAATTAAACCGACAGTTTTCAAAGCTTCGCGGGCAAACTTAGTCGCTGTCGGCGGCCGGTATACGCGATCGGGCCCGGCGCCGGTGAGGTGCTTGAGCTCACCGAGAGTAATTTCTAATCCCTGAATGTCAGCTCGCATAAATCTTTACAAATATATGTTAATTATAAAGTTTTGTAGTAGAACAAGGGGCTCGTCTACAATAAACCTAACACTTTTTCAAACCAAAACTGCACTATGTCCGTACGTCCTATATACCTCGACAACCACGCCACAACCCCGGTAGATCCACGGGTAGTTGATGCGATGCTGCCGTATTTCACCGAACAATTCGGCAACGCAGCCAGCATCAACCACGTCTACGGCTGGGAAGCAGAAGCAGCAGTAAAACAGTCACGACAAATCATAGCAGAAGCGATAAATGCTTCCCCCGAAGAAATTGTTTTTACCAGCGGTGCAAGCGAAGCAAATAACTTAGCGATCAAAGGCATCGCCGAAGCTTATTTCAGTAAAGGAAAGCACATTATCACAGTAAAAACCGAACACAATGCAATTCTCGACCCCTGTACCTATTTGCAAAAATTGGGGTTTGACATTACTGTTTTACCGGTGAAAAGCGACGGGCTGATTGATATAGGCGATTTGATCAAAGCGATTCGGGCCGAGACAATTTTAGTTTCAGTGATGACAGCTAACAACGAAATTGGCGTCATCCAGCCGATCGCAGAAATTGCTGCAATTTGTCGCGGAAATGACATTCTTTTTCACACAGATGCGGCACAGGCGATCGGCAAAATTCCCCTCGACGTAGAGGAGATGAATATCGATCTAATGTCCTTGACAGCCCACAAAATCTACGGGCCAAAAGGGATCGGTGCTCTCTACGTGCGCCGCAACAAACCGAGAGTGCAGCTAGCGCCGCAAATGCACGGAGGAGGCCACGAAAGGGGAATGCGATCGGGAACTCTCTACCCACCGCAAATAGTTGGGTTTGCCAAAGCAGTAGAATTGGCAATTGCAGAAATGCCGTCGGAAACAGAACGAGTGGTTAATTTGCGCCAGCGTTTGTGGGAAAAATTGAGTGAATTGGGCGATGTTTTTCTCAACGGTCACGCTACGAAGAGATTGCCGGGGAATCTCAATATTAGTGTAGCCGGGGTTGACGGTCAAGCGTTGATGTTGGGTTTGCAACCGGCGGCGGCAGTTTCTTCTGGATCTGCTTGCACTTCGGCGAAAATATCTCCATCTCATGTTTTAGCAGCGATCGGGCGATCGGACAAATTAGCTTATGCTTCAATTCGGTTTGGTATTGGCCGCTTCAATACCGAAGCCGAAATAGATGCAGTCGCCGAACACGCGATCGCAACTATTACATCTCTCCGACAAGCTCAAAAAGTCAATCAATTTTAGATTTGAAATTTGAGATTTTAGATGAGAGAATTGAAGATTAGGAAATAGTTTTGAGTTTTGAGTTTTAAATTATTTAACTTACAACTCAAAACTTTCCCTCTTTTTATGGCAGAGTATAATTGGTATCGAACCCTTACTTAGAACCAAACACCTCGCGCACCCGATAAATCGGTTTTCCCTGCGACTCGTGATAAGTCCGCATCATCACTTCCGCCAGCAAACCAAAACAAAATAACTGCACGCCAGTCAACAGCAAAACTACAGCCAAAATCAGCAAAGGACGATTTCCAATAATTTGACCAAAACCCAATTTTAAGACTGTCAAATAAATTCCTAAAACCGTTCCCAAGGTCATAGAACTCAGTCCCAAAAGTCCAAAAACGTGCATCGGTCGAGTCAGGAACTTTTTCATAAAAGAAATAGTTAACAAATCCATCAACACCCGAAAAGTCCGCCAAATTCCGTACTTACTTTGACCGAAACGGCGGGCGTGGTGTCGCACAGGCATTTCTGCAATTCTCGCCCCTTCAATAAACGCCAACGCTGGCAAAAAGCGGTGCAATTCCCCGTACAGATTCAAGTCTGCTACCAACTCTGATTTATAAGCTTTCAAAGAACAGCCGTAGTCGTGCAAAGTTACGCCTGTAACGCGACCAATTAACCAGTTTGCAATTTTAGAAGGAATCAACCTGCTAATAGTATTATCCTGCCTATTTTTGCGCCAGCCGCTAACTAAATCGTAGCCTTCATTTAACTTTGCCAACAACAGCGGAATATCAGCCGGGTCATTTTGCAAATCGCCGTCAAGGGTAACAATAGCACGGCCGCGAGCGCGATCGAAACCTGCCGACATGGCAGCAGTTTGCCCGTAATTGCGGCGCAAAATTACAGCACAAAGGTCATCGCGAGTGCTGGCTAATTGCTGCAGAAGTTCAGCAGAACCGTCCTTAGAACCGTCATCTACACAAATAATTTGATAGCTGAGTCCCGATGGTTGGATAGAAGAGGCGATCGCCTCAATCAAATGAGGCAAACTTTCCACCTCATTATACACCGGCACCACCACCGAAACATCGAGAACAACCTCAGCCTCAGCTTGCTGTCTCGCCAATTTTTCCAAAAATAATGCAGCGTCCATTTTTTTATTCGATAATATCAACAGTCAACCGTCAACAGTCAACCGTCAACAACTAACTAGGTTGATAACTTTCCACAACTTTACCATATCCCCGCAATTGCTGGTAATAAGCTTGACTGACTAGATCGCCATCCTCCGACAAAACATCGATACCGATACCGTTGCGACCTTGTGCTTTTCCAGAACTGTGAATGTAGCGATTATCTCCGAGATATAATCCTACATGAGTTGCTTTTTCAGGCGTACCAAAAAATACTAAATCTCCCGGTTTTAAAGCACTGATACTAATAGGTTTAGTAAAAGCTTCCTGCTGATAAGCATCCCTCGGCAACCAGATTCCCGCAGCCACAAAAGCAGCTTGCATCAAGCCCGAACAATCATAATTCGGCCCGACTGTACCGCCCCAAAGATAATAATTGGATTGGTTCATAGCCTCGCGAGCAAAAGTAATTACAAGTGGTAATTTTTCCTTTATTTGGGTCTCAGAAACCACGAGAGGATTGTACAATGTTTCTGTCGGAGCGAGCAACTCAACATCTCGAATATCCAGCCATCCCGGATAATCATCTTCGCACAGCCGCACCATCACAGCCGTTGTATCCAAGTTTACATCGCTCTGTCTTAGGGGGGGGTCAAAGACGCGCAAATGTCGCCCCAGCGCTGCTTGAGTTGCCAATCGATCGCACTTTGGGGAATCGTAAATATTTATGTGCGATCGGGCCCGGTACTCCACAACATCAGATAATTGATAATTGGCCATTGCTAATTGCTCATTGTGTGCTGTTAATTGTTCGCATTTATTGTTCGCATTTAACGATAGATTGCCATTAGCTGCTAGCCGTTAACCGTTAACCGTCAGCCATTAACCATGACATTTTTTCACAAAGACGAACAATTAGAAAACCTCGGCAGTAGCATTATAGACTCCGCATTGTCAGAATTTACAGGATTAAGTGGCGATCGTATAGCCATTACCTGGATAGTCTACGATCCCCCAGTGCGAGTCAATACAGGCGGCGCCCTGAGTGCAGAAGAATTTTGGAAATATCAACCGCGAGGTTTTAGCGCTAGAGCTTCCGAACGAATTTATCCAGCCAGCATCGTCAAATTATTCTACCTCGTTGCCATCTGGGAATGGGCGCAAAAAGGCATGATTCAAACATCGCCAGAATTAGAACGCGCCGTCCGAGATATGATAGTTGATTCCAGCAACGACGCCACCAGTTTAGTAGTAGACGCCCTCACCGGCACCACCAGCGGCCCAGAATTATCACCCGCCCCCTTTGAAACTTGGAAACAGCAGCGAAACATCGTCAACCGTTACTTTCAATCATTAGATTGGCCGGAATTACAAAATATTAACGTCAATCAGAAAACCTGGTGTGACGGCCCCTACGGTCGCGAGCGAGCAGTTTTGGGAGAGTTAATGGAAAATAGAAATATGCTGACTACAAATGCAGCGGCGCGTTTGCTGCACAGTATAATCGGCGGCGTAGCTGTTTCTGCCCAAGCATCGCAAGAAATGATGGGTCTAATGAAACGCAGTTTAGACCCAGCAGAATTAGAGGCAGATCCCGAAAATCAAGTTACAGGTTTTTTAGGCGGGGGATTGCCAGAATCAGCAAAATTGTGGTCAAAAGCGGGACTGACAAGTCAAGTGCGTCACGATGCTGCTTATATTGAAATATCCGGTTTGCGGCCGTATTTGTTGGTTGTATTTACCGAGGGGAAAGAGAATAGCAAGAATGAAGAGATTTTGCCATTTATATCGCGGCAATTTGTCGAAGCGATGAAGACATTGAATTAGATTTAGTAGTTGATTATTGCGGCTAGACTAGACTTGAACTGCAAAAATAATTGGGACGGGCTAGAAGCCCATCCCACATGGAAATTTTGTGGTATGGGCTTCTATCCCGTCCAAAAATTTGATTAAAAGGAATTTTTTCCTAGAAGCTCTAAAACGGAGAGGGAGGGATTTGAACCCTCGAAGGATGTTAACACCCTTAACAGATTAGCAATCTGCCGCTTTCGACCACTCAGCCACCTCTCCAAGATGACAGTAACTAACTATAGCACACACATCTTATTCTTGCCAACCCCTAATTTAAAAATTCCTCAATCCCTTACTCTGTATACTTTTCGCGACATCAACCTCCAGCCTCTTCCCCAAAGCCCCTGGCCTTCAAGTGCTTTTCCCAACTAAAATTGGAACTCAAAAAGAACCTCTTAGTATACAAATACCCCAAGCGGTACAGGTGAGCCTTGCGATCGCCATCGAGATTAAAGTCCGTCGTCGTCACCCCAGCTTCAGTCACATCAATATTAATCACCCTGCCCTTATCCATTTCTCGCTGGTGATAGCGGTCTCTTGCTTTCATCATCGTTCTAAACATCGCCGCCAGCATCGACAGGGGAGTATCAATCTTAGCTTTAGTCTCAATTCCGGTATCGACTAATCGAAACCCAAAGGTAAACCAGCGCGGTGCCACAAGAGTCGCACCGACGGATTGTTTGTCATAAATCCACAGGGGGAAATTGCTCAAAATTCCGCCATCTACAATTAAGTCATCGCCGAGTTTTCCTGGTTCAAAAAAGAGCGGAATACTCATCGACAACCGAACGGCTTCAGCAACGCTAAAATATTCAGCGCTTTTGAGTCGCAACTGCTCGTACAAAGGATCGGAATCCGTCGATTCGCGTCGGTGTAAGTCGTCGGGCAGCACCAACATTTCACCGCGAGTAAGGTTCGATACTACTACTTTTAATTCCCGGTCTTTTACGATTTGTTTGACATCGGCAAAAGTGTGCAAGTTACCTCGACCGAGCATTGCTTCCAGCCACTGCCGGAATGGCTGCGCCGAATATTCTCCCATCTGACGGCTAACTGTTAAGAAAAGCAGCGTCCAAGCAGGAGATTGCAAGTCGTCGGCGGGGTCGCCGTTTAAAATTAGAGGACTGTTTTTTTGAGTTAAAAATAGGCTGTAATCGAGCTGTCCTAAAATTTCCTCTAAATCATCAATTGACAAGTCGGTTGCCAATACTGCCGCAGTAATTGCACCGGCAGAAGTGCCGGCCAATTTTCGCCAGTTGATGCCCAAATCGCTGCAGCACCTGAGTGCTCCTAAAAACGCAACTCCGCGCACGCCACCGCCTTCAAAAACCCCGTCGGCATAGATTTGACCGTTGTCGTCGGGAGGCGGAAATTTGCTAAGAATTGTTTGTTTCTCGGTGGCAGTGATTCTGACACCGGGTTCTTGCAAAATTTGCTGGGGATACCACTTGCTCATGGGAAATACCTCGGATCAATTTTGGGTTTGAGATTTTAGAGAGATATCTATGGTTCTTGATTTTGGTCGGCATCCATTGCCTCTTTGACGTATTGTTGAACTTGCGATCGCACTTGTTCGTAGGCCACCGACGCGCACCAAGGTCGGAGAGATAAAATAGTTGTATCGGGAGTAATCTCGGCTACCAAACAAGTCGGGGGCGGATTCTCGAGCACCAGCGGGTGAGAGTGGGCAATTTCTAATAACTCAGCTACAGTTGGACGAATTGGCCGATCGCCAATATCAATCTTCAAGTCTACTCGCCTCGTTCCCATTGCCGTTGTATTTTTCAGTGTACCGTTAAACAACTGATTGTTCGGGACAATAATTTTTATGCGATCGTCTGTCACCACAGTTGTTGAAAAAATCCCGATGCTGTCCACCACTCCCTTAACATCGCCAGCTTCGATCCCATCTCCGACTTCAAAGGGTCGCAAACTAATCAACATTACCCCAGCAGCAAAGTGCGACAAAGTATTTTGCCACGCCAAACCAATGGCCAAACCCGCTGCACCCACCACCGCAACCACACTGGTAGTTTGAATTCCCAACTGACTCAAAGCGGCGACTACTCCCACTACCAAAATCGTAATTTCAGCAGCTTGAACTAAGAATTTCCGCAGCGTGGCTTCGGTGCGACTCAGTGCACGGCGAGTCACGCGCCCCGCAAAGTTGATCGCAAATCGCGTAATTAACAAAATGCCGATCGCCCACAGCAGTTGAGGTACAATTTTAAACCCCAATTCTACGAATTTTTTCGAGAATTCTTGGGCTAGTTCCAAGGCTTGTGTTCTTTCTGCATTTAGCTGAGAATAGAAGGTTTGGGCTATTGGTAAAAACTTCTGAATAACTGTCATATCAATTGGAAATTGGGAATTGGAAATTGAGAATTGGGCATTGGGCATTGGGCATTGGGCATTGGTAAACGCAGTCTCAGTCTTCTGCATAAGTCGGAGAGTCCGACAGGGGGTTTTAACCCCTGTCTCATAGCTAAAGTCTTCTCAAAGAGGACTAAAATCAATAATTTACTCGCTCAAAATCTTGAGTCGGTTTCAACCGACTTTAGCTATGAGGCAGGGGTTTAAACCCCTGCCGGACTATTGTTAATAGTGTACTGCTACGCGGGGCAATCGGTGTTTAAAACCGCAGAGAATTTCCCACGAAATAGTTCCTAAAGTCGCGGCCCAATCGTCAGCAGTAATTTGATATTCCCCATCTTTGCCCAACAGCGTCACCACTTCACCGACTTCTAAATCTGGAATGTCAGTTACATCCAGCATTAACTGATCCATCGTCACCGCGCCCACTTGCCGCACGAATTGACCCCTGACTAAAACCTGCATTTTATTAGAAAGATTGCGCGGAATACCATCTGCATAGCCGATACCAATTACGGCAATCTGTGTCGGCCGCTGAGCTATAAATTGATAGCCGTAACTGACGCCGGTTCCTGCTTCAATTGTTTTCACCTGCGTTACCCTAGCTTTTACCTGCATTGCGGGCTTCAAATTGGATCTCGACTGTAAGTGAGGTGCTGGATAAAGACCGTAGGTAGCTAAACCGACTCGCACTAAATCGTAGTGCAAATCCGGGTCAGCGAGGGCGGCAGCAGAGTTTGCCAAGTGGAGGCGAGGAGGGTTAATTCCTACTATTTTAATTTGCTCGATCGCCTGTTGAAACCGCTGGTGCTGCTCTCTCATAACTGCGGGGTCTGGACTGTCGGCTGTCGCCAAGTGAGAGTAAATACTGGCTAATTTTAAATTGGGCAACCGCTTGACTAATTGCACAAATTCTGTAGCTTCCTGCCAGGGTGTACCCAAGCGAGACATTCCCGTATCCAACTTAGCGTGAACTGGCAAAGATTGGTTGATATCGGCGAGAACTTCCGAAAAAATTAGGGCTTGTTTGGCAGTACAAATAGTGGGCTGCAAGTGCCAATGGGCGATCGCCTTTACCTGTGGGGCTGTATGGGTTGCCCCCAACAGCAAAATCGGCGCTTCTATCCCAGCTTCTCGCAATTCTATTCCTTCGGGAATTGTCGCCACTCCCAGCCAACTAGCACCTGCTTGCAATGCTGTTTGACTGACTGCAACAGCACCATGCCCGTAAGCATCCGCTTTCACAACTGCCATCAGTTCTGTATCGGGAGATAAGAGTTTTTTAAGCTGTTTTACATTGTGAGTTAAAGCTGCTAAATCGATTTCTACCCAAGCCCGCTGGCAAAGTCCCCCGTTATCGTCCCACAGCAAAGTCTGGCGGGATTCTTTTGTCGTTGATTCTGCGGTTGTTTGTTCCCCACTCCACATTGTCGATCGCTCCTACTTGCTTACACCATTAAAAACTGCTTGGAGATTTTACCCTAAGTTTGATTATAATAAGATTCTCTCTTTCATCAAAGTTAACTGGTGTATCATAGCACCAAAAATACCCGGTAAAAACTATGGACGGACTGGCCTACCTACATTTAGCTGAAACTTGGGAAACGGCTGCGGGTCAAACTCGATCGACCCACTCAAAAAGGCACCTGAATTTAGCCTCTTCTGCTTTACTTTTCTTTACGATCGCTCTCACAATTTTCAACTTAGTCAATCCCGCACTCGCCATCAAAAAAGGTGATTCAGGCCCGGAAGTAGCCGAACTCCAGAAAACTCTACAAAACGCAGGCTATTTTCGCGGTAAGGCTACAGGATTTTACGGTTCTCTCACCCAGGCTGCTGTGAAAAAGTTTCAAGCAGAGAACAACCTGAAAGTTGACGGAATTGTTGGCCCTAAAACCTTGTCAGCACTGAAAGGTAAGCCGGAAGACGCCAGCATGGAAGCTGCGAAAAAAATCTCGCCCAATGTCGATAAATCTTCGCCATCTCCTACCGCCACAGAAAACACAAACGAACTAGAAGATCCAACTAAAAATCAGCCCCAAAAACCTCTATTTCAAGAACCATCTTTGCCACCATTTAAAACTGAAAATTCCGAGGACAAAGAAAGTGAATTACCATCCACAAAGCTAGTAAATCCTCCAGACAACCCTCAAGGAAAAATGACATTGAAAAAAACAATTTATGGCAATATATCGCCAAAATCAATAGTTTATTCGGGAGACGGCTTGTTTTTTGCTCAAAACATGATGTACCGCCACACAATCACAGTTTACGACAGGAACTTTAAATTAGTCAAGACTATTCCTGATACAGTAAACTTGTCGAAGTTCGGCTTTTCTAAATTCAAAGGCAATTATAAAGGCTCTCCCGTAGAAGCTGCTTTTTCAACCGATGGAAAATATGCCTACGTCTCCAACTACAAAATGTACGGCTCGGGGTTTAGCAATCCGGGAACCGACAGGTGTTCTCCAGCGGCAAAACACGACCAAAGTTTTCTGTACCGCATCAATACCCAAACGTTAAAAATAGAAAAGGTAATTCCTGTAGGTGCAGTGCCGAAATTCAATGCTGTTTCGCCTGACAATCGCTTCGCCCTTGCTAGCAATTGGTGCAGTTGGGATTTGAGCGTAGTTGATATCAATAAAAATATCGAAATCGAGCGAGTGAAACTGGGTGCATATCCTCGGGGTATTGTTGTCACTCCCGACTCAAAAAATGCCTATGTTGCCATCATGGGTTCTTCCAATATTGCGAAAGTCAATCTGATAGACTTTTCGGTAGAATGGCTGAGAAATATTGGCAATGCGCCGCGTCATTTGACGATCGATCCCAATGGAAAGTATCTTTATGCAACTTTGAACGGTGAAGGAAATGTAGCAAAAATTGACCTACAAACTGGTAAAGTGGTGGACAAAGTTTCGACAGGAAAAGCACCTCGCAGCATGACTATTTCCGATCAGGGAAAACTGCTTTATGTAGTTAACTATTTCTCGAATACTGTTAGCAAAGTTAGGACGAGCGATATGAAAGTGCTGCAAACAGTCAAGGTTAATTCCAGCCCGATCGGGATTACTTACGATCCGGAAACTAATCAGGTTTGGGTAGCTTGCTATTCGGGCAGCATTATGGTGTTTCAAGATTAATTTAGGTGCTTCGTAGTGAGGGCTTCAGTCCTGACTACAAACAAGAGCGATTAAATGTTATTGGGGGCGTTGCTCTGAGCATCGCCCCTAAAATATTACTTGGACAACTTTACAGGCTTCACAACATACTCAGAAGACTTAGCAGGTACTTGACCTTTTTTGGCCATAGCTTGGTAAATCATGGCGGCTACTTCAGCGCGAGTTGCTGTTCTATTCGGCTGCAAAAGTGCGCGCTTCGGGTGGTTGACAACAATGCCAGCTTCTGTGGCTGCTGCTACTTTGTTAACTGCCCATTTCGGCACTTTTGCCCTGTCTGTATAAACTTGTAAACTTTTGGTTGTTTTTGTTGATGGTTTCAGGCTCAAACCGCTCGCTAAAGCTGCGATGACTTCGACACGGGGAATATTTTTGTCGGGACGGAACTCATTGTTTGGGTATCCTTTAAGATATCCAGTTGTGACGGTGTGGTCGATCGCCGGAGCGACAGGACTTTGGTCTTTTACGTCTTTAAAATCAATCGGTTTTCGGATCGGCTTTTTGTCGTCGGACATTCGCTGAATCAAGCGTGCTAGTTCGGCTCGCGTCATCGGTTCGTCGGGCCGAAATTTGCTGTCGGTGAAATCAGTAAAGATTTTGCGATCGACTAAAGCGACAATGAACGGACGCGCCCAATATTTGTCTGGAACATCGGAGAATCTAACGGGCCCAACTTTGGGTTTATCGGCTTTGGGTTTATCGGCTTTGGGTTGGGTAATTGCTGGATTGGGAGTCGATGGCGCAATTGGCTTGGGAGGAACAACGATTACACCCACGGGAGGATTTTCCGGTAAAATCGGCCCTAAAGGTGCAACAGGTGCGACATCCTGTTTTAACGGAACGGGGGTTGCAGCAGGCGATCGCAAATCCGAACTTGGCGATTCTGGCGTTAATATTCCCGGAGTCGCGGGCGTAACAGCAGGCTGAGAAAAAACGGCTGGAAATTGCCAATTTCTGGCATTCAATCGATCGGGATTTTTACCTGTTACCCAAAATAAAATTGCTCCCATCGTGCCGAAGGCAACCAAGATAGCAATCAATTCATCCAATCCTAGAGGATTTCTTTCCCCTGACGGGGGTTGTGAAGAAGACATATTGTCACCTACATACTAATGTAGAAATTAAATCACATATTTTTTTGGTCTGGGGGAAACAGAGAAGGCTAAATCAATTATTCCAAAGTTTTCACTCTCCCTACCTGCGGCGGCGTGGCATCGGGAGAATATATAAAATCAACTTTTACCGATGTCATTTGCTGATTTTTGCCATCTTCAACTCAGCGCCTTCTACTCCCGAAAGAGCGATTCCGACTCGGTTGACGAGAATTCCTGCCACTACCAAAACTTGGCTGCCGCTTGTTTTGATTTTGACGTGGCTGCGGCGATCGCCTCAAAGTGCTGCCACCGTAACCCGAACCGGTCGATCGATTGCCATTTGGACGTACTGAGGGTCTTACTGGCTGGTTGTATGTGGGCGATCGCAGGCGGCCGGTTGTCCTTAAAACTTGACGGTTTCTCACCTCTGGAGGCGGAGTTCGGTAGCGAGTTTGATATTGGTTAACAGCTTGACCGTAAGTATTGCCATAGCCGCCATATCCTGTCATAATTCCAGGCTGATAGACTGGCGGCATATAATATTGCGGTCTAAATAACAAACTGCCGATCGCCTGACCGGCAACAGCTCCAGCAAACGGCGCCCAGAAGCCAGATTGCTGCCGTACTACTACGGTTTGTGGCTGACCGGTTTGAGGATTAGGAACAGTTTCGGTAACGTTGTGGACGTACTCAATTTTAAAATCTTCTGTCAAATGCAAAACCGCTTGATTGTTATCCAAGTTTAGATAACTTTTCTTGCCTGCTGATATTTCTTCATCTGTTAAGCGAGCCATTTGCAAATCCCTAGTCCGGTAAACTGGGGGACTGCCGGCGGGAGTATTCAGCAACATCAAACTGTATTCGCCATCCGCATCGTCGTAGGTAGCTTGCTGTACAGGATATTGACCTTGAGCCAAGTTATTGTTTGGTGCAGGACGCACTGTGTTAATATTTGGATTGCCAGCAGGATTTGTAGAAGTTTGTCTACTAGGAGAACCGCAGGCGGTTGCCGTCCATAAAAAAGTTAAAGCCATTAAATAAATTGTCAGTCTTCGCAGCATCATAAATAGTAATTGGTAATTGGTAATTGGGCATTGGGCATCGCGCATGGGGCAGCGCGCATTGGTAGCAAATAACTAATAACTAATAACTAATAACTAATTACTCCTTCCTTAAAGGGGAATAAGTTCTGGGAAATTGACCAACACTTGGTCGTTGGTAAGTTCGTCTCCCAACTGTGCGGGAGAAAAGTGAACTTGCACAGCTCGGAGCCTTTCTTGGTAATGTAAATTAATCAGTGCTTTTAAACCGACTTTAAGCGCGCTGATGTCAGCGAGGTCAGTTTCTAGGGCAGGAACTTCGCCTTCATAAGCAACTGTCAGCATCACCACCACATTTCTAGTTACCGGCAAAGACAAGGGGGATTTTTTATCGTAAACAGATGTACTGTATTGAGGCTCGCTGAGATAGCGATCGGCTGAATCAGTGAAAAGTTCATCCACATAATCGCCGGCTTCGCCTTCATTCCAAAAAACATCGCCTTCATTGGCGGCTGCTTGCCAGTAGTTGTCGTACTGCAACAGGTGATTGCAAATTTCTACAAGACCTTCTCCTAAAACTGCTATGTCGCCATCGGCATCAATTGCTTCTCTGGCGGTGCGATTGAGAACTCCTAACAGCGGTGCAACTTCTTCGCCTGTTAGGTGAACGAACACCCGGCAAACTGCCAATCTAGTTTTACCTGTAAATTGATTGAATCGATCGCGCCAAGCATTCATAATAACCTCTAGTTGTAATCTGTAGGGCTATATTTCCAACGATAGCAGGCGATTTGCACTCTTGCCGTCTAACCTCAGATTGATATCGAGGGCATTTTGAGCGATCGCCTCGGCAGCGTACTGTCTCGCTTTGACTCATCTAATTTTATAACAGTTTTCAATCGGATCAAATACAGTTCAAATACAGTAGGGAAACGGCACAGCATTGTCCTGACGGAGAGCGGCGACTTTTAATAATTGCTATGAGATTGATGATTGTAGCCAGAGTTTTTTTTATTTAGCTTAATTCGGCGTTCCTTTGCTTTGCCGAAATATGAGATTGTGTGCTATCGATTCATCTGTCTATTGTTGGCAGTGCTTCGCGATGCCCGGACAAGAAATTGTAGGCTAGATAATTTCCACTCAAAAAACCTCCAATCTTAGAAGATTGGAGGTGCGCTAAGCGAATACTTTGGTTTGAGATAACTATTTTACGATCGCGCTTTGGACTTGTTCGATCGCAATTTCAGAACTCAACTCAGCACCTGGCGAAACTGGCAAATCCAGCTCGCCGCCTGGAGCTTCTGGGTGTTCGCGAACGACTGCAACCGCATCTGCTGACTCAGCTACAGCACCCGCCGCCGTCAAATCGAGCAAGGCAGGAACTTCCATGTGTCCAGAAACACCTGCATCTGCCATCGGAGCCGACTCTTCAAAAACTTCAAAATTATCGGTCATCGCAGCGCAAGCAGCAGAGGCGCGCTTGCCGGCACGGTAGCTCATGTAGGCCGCTCCGCCACCCAAAACTCCAGCCAAACCTAGGAAACCGAGAGCTGCTGTTTTGTATGATTTCCACGGATTCATGCGCTCCGAGCCGCCAGAACCTAGGATCGTTGTCGCAGAACCAGATTTAGCTGCCCCTGATTTGCTGTAGGAACAGGGGAAAGCAGATGCGGCGTCACCTATGGCGATGCTGCTTGCGATCGCGACGACGGAAGCAATGCCAGCTAACACTTGAAACTTCTTCATGGTGCTGTGCAGATTGTAAAGGATAATTAAAAAATTAATGGTAACAGCTCTTTACAAATGTATCAACTCTGCGCGCCGCCCATATCGAGGATCGATCGCAAAAGTCAGCTATAGCCTCACACAATTCAAATTTAAAATTGCCAGCTTAAACATCTGAAATGCTTAGTCTGTAAGCATTTGGACTAACAGCTCGGTAGAAGTTCAAGTTTTGTGAACCAATACTTCGATCGCGCCCAAATTACAAAATCTGAGGTGAGACAGTAGAAATTTTAATTACAGAGTGGCAAACAGTTGGTGACAAACTACTTTTAAGGCTACTTTTGTAAAGGCTTAGTTATTGGAATAACTCTTATTTTTATGACAGACAACGCGACTCAAGGCATTGAGCGAGCTCCTCGCCGATTGTTGGTGACGGGCGGGGCTGGATTTATCGGCTCGAATTTTGTGCATCACTGGTGCAGCAGCTATCCGGGCGATCGAGTAGTCGTACTCGACGCTTTAACCTACGCCGGAAACAGACAAACCCTGACAACTTTGGAAGGAGGCGAAAATTTTCGGTTTGTGCAGGGGGATATTTGCGATCGAACCTTAGTCGATACCTTGCTCCAAGAAGAAAACATCACCACAGTCGCGCACTTTGCCGCAGAATCCCACGTTGACAGGTCAATTATCGGGCCTGCCGCCTTTGTTCAAACCAACGTTGTCGGAACCTTCACACTTTTAGAAGCCTTCCGCAAGCATTTTGAAGCAATTGATGAGCCATCTCTCAAAGCACAAATGCGCTTCCTCCACGTTTCTACCGACGAAGTTTACGGCAGTCTCAGCCCCGATGACCCAGCCTTCACAGAAACAACCGCCTACTCGCCCAACAGTCCCTACTCAGCCTCCAAAGCTGGCAGCGACCACCTCGCCCGCGCCTATTTCCACACCTACGGCGTCCCGACAATTATCACCAACTGTTCCAACAATTACGGCCCCTATCACTTCCCAGAAAAGCTCATTCCATTAATGTGCATCAATATGTTATTGGGCAAACCGCTGCCAGTATACGGCGACGGTCAAAACGTGCGAGATTGGCTCTACGTTCTCGACCACTGCCGCGCTTTAGATGCCGTTATTCACCGTGGTCAGCCTGGGGAAACCTACAATGTTGGTGGCAACAACGAGGTCAAAAATCTCGATTTAGTCAGAATGCTGTGTCAGCTAATGGACGAATTAGCTTCTGATTTACCCGCCCGTCCTTGCGAACAATTGATCACATTTGTCAAAGACAGAGCCGGGCACGATCGGCGTTATGCTATCGATGCCACCAAAATTAAAACCGAGTTAGGTTGGACTCCCTCAGTAACAGTTGAAGAAGGTTTGCGACAGACTGTAGAATGGTACTTAGCCCATCGGGAGTGGTGGGAACCCCTGCTTTCGGAGGAATATCAAACTTACTACCGGAAAGTCTACTCTAACTAATCTACTCATGGACGCACGGGCTACCACGAACCAGAACCACTAAAAAACTGGTTTTTCAGCTCAAGAGTGCGTCCAGAAAGGTTTCTGTCTTGCCTTCAAGCTTTACATTTTAACTTTTGGCGCAGAAACCGGGTTTGACGGAGGAAAATCTTTCGTTAAGTGCGATCGATCCGAGTTAAAAAATCAGTTTTCTTTTGTCTTTGCTCCTAACTTCAGATTTAATTAGGTGAAGGTAGATATCACACATATTTGCTCTTGTCAATCTTTGTGAAGATTTAGTGAAAAATCATCCCAAACGCATAAATTTAAGTGTTTGTAGCTGATAATTTTAATAGAGTTACAAGCTTAAGCCTTTTAGAAGCTTTTAGGAAAAACAAAAAGCAGCAATGACCGAAATAAACTCGCTCAAGCACATCCAAGAACCTAAATACTGGCTGTTAGGCATCGCCTCCGGTTTGATTGCCATACACCTAACTCTGACTTCCAGAACAAACGACACTGACCTGTTCGGTACAATGTTACTTTTTTGGGGAGTCGTAGCATTTTTAATTTGGGAAAGGCACGAATCCTTAACTTTTGAAAGCGGAATTTTCGCCAGCGTCTTTGGGTCATCGTTAATTGCTTTAATTTTGCTAAAAAGCTCGTCGATATCTGGATACGACTTTTTCATCCGAGCAACGCCTTTTTTGTCAGGAATCAGTCTTGCATTGCTGGCTTCCGGCACAAAAGGACTGAAACAATATTGGCAGGAACTTCTAATTCTTGGCTATACAGCTATTCCTCCCGGATTAATCGGAGTCTTCGTTGATGTCGCCCTATTAACAGCAAAATTTTCAGCTTTCCTCCTGCACTATATAGGATTTGAAGTGGTGCGGAAAGGGGTTTTTCTCATCCTGGAAAAGGGCAGCGTGGAAGTGTATCACGGCTGTTCCGGCGTAAATGCGATGCTACAATTGTTAGGACTAGCTCTGGTTTTCTTACTGATGTTTCCTACCACTACGGGTCAGAAAATTGTATTGCCATTCGTAGCCATAATTACTGCATTTCTAGTTAATGCCGCGCGAGTTGGTCTCCTGGCAGTGCTGGTATCGCTATCTAAACCAGAAGCATTTAAATACTGGCACGAAGGAAATGGTTCGGTAATATTTTCGATGATTGCTGTATTTATTTTCGGGTTATTCTGCTGGTTCGCAATTTTGAAAGACCAACCCCCAAATCAGGAAGGACAGAATTGCTAATGGCTATTACCTCTTGGAAACCACTTAGGCTTTCCCTGTTGGCTGTTACTTTGGGAGGCGTTTTGTTGGTTGCCGGAAAATTGGTTTTCTATCCATCGGATGGCAAGAATGTGGCAACCCCGTTTGAGTTTCCCGAGTCGGTGCCTCTAGCCGATTGGAAACTAAACAAGAGCGCGCTTCTGGAAATTAAGGAAAATTCAGAATTCAAAGCTGCCAGGAAATATGAATATCAAAAAAATAGCATGGATCTAGAAATAGAGATGCGCTATGCGGTAAACACCATTGGGGATGTGGAAGGTATGATGAAAGGACATACTATTCTCAAGTCGTATCCTGTTAAACTAGCATTGGCAAACACTCAAGGCGCGGGGTTTCACGGAATTTTGCAACAGCAAAATCGACTGTACTTGAGTTCGTGTATCAATCCTAATGGCAGTGCTACAGTAACTTCCCAACAGTTTAGATATAATCGAAATACTCGCGATTGGCAGCCAAACCGTATTCTGTTTTGGTTGTTAGGTAGGGGAAATATTCAAGACCGGCGCTGTTTGTGGACTCAGATGTCTGTGCCTTTGGATAAAACAACTCCAGAAGATGCCAAAAAAATTCTAGAGAATGCTTGGGTTTCTTGGTATGAGTGGTGGCAACCGCGATTCCCCGATCCTTGACTCGATTCAGTAGATTTTAGCTTTTAGCTTTTAGCTTTTAGCTTTACTCCACAGGTGAATCTGGAAGCTTGAACAAGAGTCTAAAATTTTTGACTCTCCACGACTGTTGTCGGGAGCTTGTATCCGTTCTTGAGCGGGGTCAAGAGAGATTTTTCTTAACAACAACTCTGATTATTTTATGAATGACTTACAAGGCGAACAAGGTTTTTCTATCTACAGACTGCGTTGGATTGGCTACGGTCTATTAATTTTGTCTGTATTAGATACAATTGCAGTTCTTATACCAGCAAATTTTGGTAATCGCCTCTGGGAATTGCAGACGATTGGGGCTGTAGTGGAACGAGTGCCAGTTCCTCTACTGGCAATGGCGCTGATATTTTTTGGCGAAGGGTACGATCGCAGAGCCTTGGAAGACGTTTTTTTGAAGGTTTTGTCTTGGGTGTGTCTGCTGCTAGGTCTGCTTTTTCTGTTGATGCTGCCTTTGGGAATTTTTGGCACTATCTACGTCAACAACCAAAACAACCAGCAAATTACTACTCAAGCAAACCAACAATTAGCTCAGTTGCAGCAGGTGGAAGAACGGCTGAATAAGGGTAGTCCTGAAGATTTAAGGAATTTGGCCGGGGAACTTACCCGTTTGGGAGTACCAGCGGATACGCAAAACCCACAGCAATTGAAAGAGCAAATTCTTTCGAGAATTACCCCGGCTAAGGAAAGGTTACAGACGCAAAGTGCTGCGGTTCAGTCTAGTCAGCGCTTGGGGTTATTTAAAAATGCTATTAAGTGGCTACTGGGCGCGCTAATTTCTAGTGTTTTGTTTTTTACGCTGTGGCGCGGTACTGACTGGGCTCGGTAGTAGTTTTGAGTTTTGAGTTGCGATTTGTGAGCTAGTAAGGTGCGCTAGGTGCACCCGGAAAGTCTTGTTGAGGATTAAGGTGCGCCCTGTACACGCCGCCCGCGTCTTGGTGGTTAAGAAGACCCTCAAACCCTAGAAATTTCGTTGGGTGCAGCGCTGGCTCTTCTTCTTTTCAAAAGATATCGGTAATAAATCTTGTTTATTGCCGATAGCAAACACCGAGAATGATGCAAATCCGTCGTTAGCGCAGTCCTCGAAGAGGAGCGCACCAAGACGCGGTCTGGCATTGTGAAATCCACAATTTAAAATCTAAAATCCACAATCTAAAATCTAAAATCTAAAATCTAAAATCTAAAATCTAAAATCTAAAATCTAAAATCTAAAATCTAAAATCTA
>NZ_JAUPTE010000029.1:0-7450 GCF_036701705.1 Microcoleus sp. w1-18aA5
ATATGGCTCAAGCCCAACGTCTGGCGGGATTTGGCCTTAAACTAATTAAGGAGTTGTTTAGAATGAAATAGCCCTGATAGCGAGGGTTCTCCAGCGTTTGACAGACACTGGTAAAGTTCCTGAAGCTTTGCGTTTGGCTCATCTGATTGGTGCGGCTGTAATTAATGGGGTTAGCAGCAGTTCTGCTTGAATTATTGTTAAGAACGGGCAAGATGCCAGTTCCACAAAGAGGCAATTTTATTGTGGGGAGTAGGGGTTGGGCGGGAGATCCCCTTAAGAAGGGTCAAGATGCCCGTTCCACACCGACTAAATTTTCTTGTCGGGAGTAGGGGTTGGGCATCCTGCCCGCCCAGGAAAGGCTGATTGTAAATGATGTTATTCGATAAGTTTGTACCTACTTACTTACACAATTTCGCCGTCAATTTCACCGAATTCGATTTGAGTTCCCAACGCCAAAGTTAGCGTACTTTCAGGTTCTACCATTTTTATATCGCCTTGAATGTCTGTAGCCCACCAAGCGCGATCGCACAAATTGGTCAATCCTAACGAAAGCTCGTTTCTCGATCGAGAAGTGACTATAGCTACAAGACCGTTAGATGCTGCGGCTGTTAAACTCGGTATGTCAGAAGTGAATAGTTGAGTTCCCGCACTCAGAGGAATAACTCGACTGCCTAATTTGAGAGAAACTTGACCGCTGGTCAAAGAATTTACTGCGGGCTGATCTGATATAAAGGTAGGCGGAATATTTGCCGATGTTGGGGCTGGCAAGTCAGAGTTTCCTACTGTAATTGTACAGTTGCCGATTTTCTTTTGGTCGCCCGATCGCAAATAACTCACCGCCCCGCTATCAACATTCTCGCAAACAATTTGACCTGCTTCTAATTGAAACCGCATTGCCAAGGGTGAAACATTAGGAATGCAGATAATAGACAAATTTTCATCACTACCAAAAGTCACCGGTTCGGAACCCAGAGTGAGAGTGCGATTTGCTCCGGTATCGTAACTAATTACCAGCCAAGCTTTGTTGAACAAAGTTTCGGCTACAACTAGCATAATGCCAATCCAAAAACCGATCGCAGCACAGCCAGCTAAACGGCCTGCTGTACCGGATAGATTGTAAGCAAACAGAATAAACAAACAGCCGCCCAAAACTCCTCCAACACCGCCACCTCCCGTGCCGCGAAGCGCTCCCAAATTAGGAATCCGCTGTGCAAGTCCCAGTCCTAACAAACTGCCAGCTATTCCCCAGCAAATTACTCGTAATAATTCGTTGTCTCCGTTGCCAATCCCGCTATAAATACCTTCGGCGATCGCCCCAGAAATCGCTCCTGCCATTAAACCAAACAATCCGCCATTTTTTAAAGCCTGTTTTATTTGAGGCTTGCCTTTGATATAGTAATAATAGCCGAACATGATAGCCGTAGCAATACCACCGCCTACCAATCCAAACCAGCGACCTGTAGACAATACACTGTCAAAAAAAGATTCCGAACCAGGGAGTCGCTGCATGAAAGGTTCGGTGATTAGATTGCCGACGAAACCGCCGACTGCACCGCTAATCCCAAACTGCAAAGCTTTTTTAAGGGCTGATAGATGTCTTTTCACGGCGCACCAGATTTAAAGTGAGAGTCCAATCTAGCTACAAGCTCGAAACTTAGGATTTCCGATGATCTTATATCTGGCATCGCGATCGAGAACAGGCTTTCCGGCCTGTTCCACAAACACAAAGAGTTGAGTTTTCTTATGAGTAGTAGGGGTTGGGCAGGAAGCATTGGTGTCAACTTAAGCTTTTAGTCCGCCAGTCCTCCCGCTCACCCGGGAGCCCGCCAGGGGTTTCAACCCCTGACGGACTATCGGTTTTACCTTAAGTTGACACGCCTTGGGCAAGAGATCCCGCCCGTCCAAGACTTATTCAGAATGGTGCAAGATGTGAGACGATCGCACATCTCCCCCTGTCTCCCCGCTGTCTCCCCCCATCTCCCGCTTCCCTCCCTCTCAGATCCAAGCCTTTGAACCTCGCGCCCTCGCCCGTCACAATTCCCGCTCAA
Source organism: Microcoleus sp. w1-18aA5 (assembly GCF_036701705.1). NCBI lineage: Bacteria > Bacillati > Cyanobacteriota > Cyanophyceae > Oscillatoriales > Microcoleaceae > Microcoleus > Microcoleus sp. w1-18aA5. Next base: position 2,049 of record NZ_JAUPTE010000029.1, read on the forward strand.
TGCTCGATCGCCTGTAACCCTTGTTGCCAGATAATTTTAGCAATTTTTTAACTATGAAATTTTAACGGAGAACACCCAAGCGAGGGCCCCAATATGAAAAGGAATGTTACAAACTATTACAGTAACACTCAGAATGTGAACATAATGCCTCAAAATACTTGCGAGAGGTAGTTGTGTCAGAGAAGCAATATCCTTACTAACTGCCCGATAGTCACTCGATCGCCACTAAGTGGCCTGCTGCAATCTTTATCATAAATTAAAGATCGCATCAGTCATTTATGGTATTGTAAGCGACAGGCTTAGTGCGAGCACTCACAACCGCACCGGCGTGAAGAACAAGCGCCGTTAAGCACCGAAGGCAGTCAACCGCCAACAACTTCAACAGTTGCTGAGTGTGGAAAGTCCAGCCTTCCCCGTCAAAGCTCCTGCCTGAGCAGGAAAGATACGGGACACAAGCGCCCGCTTTCGCTAGCTCAGCGCAGAGCAGTTCATATAGCAAAATATCCAGCGGGTACACACAAGATGAGTATCGTCACCAAATCAATCGTCAACGCAGACGCCGAAGCTCGCTACTTGAGCCCAGGTGAATTAGATCGGATCAAAAGCTTCGTCACCTCTGGTGAACGCCGCGTCCGCATCGCCCAAATTTTGAGCGAATCCCGCGAACGCATCGTCAAGCAAGCAGGCGACCAACTTTTCCAAAAGCGCCCTGATATTGTTTCTCCCGGCGGCAACGCTTACGGCGAAGAAATGACCGCAACTTGCTTGCGCGACATGGACTACTACCTGCGTTTGATTACCTACGGAATCGTAGCTGGCGACATTACTCCGATCGAAGAAATCGGTATTGTCGGCGTCCGCGAAATGTACAAATCTCTCGGCACCCCGATTGAAGCCGTCGCCGAAGGCGTTCGCGCTATGAAAAATGCAGCAAGCTCGCTGCTGTCTGGAGAAGATGCTTCCGAAGCTTCCTCTTACTTCGACTACGTTATCGGTGCGATGCAGTAAGGAATTTTGATTTTAGGTTTTCGATTTTAGATTGAAAAATTGGGGGTTGCCGGCAACAAGTTAAAAGCTTTTGCAAATAACCAGCCACTTAAAAATCTTAAATCCCACATCCCAAATTCCAAATTCTAGCTCCAAAATTGGACTGACTCAGCCACTTTCTAGGAAACAAGACAACCATGCAAGACGCAATTACCGCCGTTATCAATTCCTCTGACGTTCAAGGTAAGTACCTGGACATCAGCGCTCTAGACAAGCTCAAGAACTACTTTGCTTCTGGCGAACTGCGCGTCCGCGCCGCTACAGCCATCAGCGCTAATGCAGCCACAATCGTCAAAGAAGCAGTTGCTAAGTCTCTGTTGTACTCTGACGTAACTCGTCCCGGCGGCAATATGTACACCACTCGTCGTTATGCAGCTTGCATCCGCGACTTGGACTACTACCTCCGCTATGCCACCTACGCTATGCTAGCTGGCGACCCTTCCATCCTCGATGAGCGCGTGCTCAACGGTTTGAAAGAAACCTACAACTCCTTGGGCGTGCCCATCGGTTCTACCGTACAAGCAATCCAAGCAATGAAAGAAGTCACCGCCGGTTTGGTCGGTTCTGACGCTGGTAAAGAAATGGGCGTCTATTTCGACTACATCTGCTCTGGCTTGAGCTAAGACTCAGGAAGAAGAAAGAAGGAAGAAGGAAGTTCGGCAACGGATTCTGTAACGGATGTAACGAATGTAACAGATGTAACAGATTTCAGTCCGATGGAAGTCGGAAGAAGGAAGAAGATTTATTTCTTGCCTCTTTTAACTTTTTACTTTTTACTTTGGACTTGTTACCTTTGACTTTGAAAAGAGGTCAGGGAAGTTGAGAGTGATTGCTAGACCGTCAAAGGCTTGCCGAGAAAGCCCGACGAGTTTTAACGAGCTAGTTTTGACTCCTAACTCCCTGCCTTCAATCTTTAAAAAATCCATCTAATAATCTGTAAACCTACTCAGGAGTTAGTTTCCCATGAGAATGTTTAAGGTGACTGCTTGCGTCCCAAGTCAAACTCGCATCCGCACTCAGCGCGAATTGCAAAATACCTATTTTACTAAGCTCGTTCCTTACGACAACTGGTTCCGGGAACAGCAAAGAATTATGAAAATGGGCGGCAGAATTATTAAAGTGCAACTGGCTACGGGTAAGCCCGGTGCTAATACAGGTTTACTTTAAGAGCCGAAGCTGGATTAGTAGAGGGGTAAGAGGTCGCGATCGACCTCTTTTTTGTTTGTTATAGTTATAGCATAAGGAATAATGTCCAGCGTTTTTAATCTCATCATTGACAAATATTTCAATAAGCAGAAAGTATAACTGCGATTATCGCTAACAAAACAGCAAGCATTTGTGGTAATGTAATAGCCTCTTTTAAGAATAAAGTCGATAATAATATAGTAATCAGCGGGTAGATAGACGTAACACTCACTACATTGGCAACTTCACCTTTGCCAAGGGCTATAAAAAATACTAATGATGCCACAGTGCCACAAACGCCAACTAACATGGCAAACAAAATCCCCCTAACATCTCCCTCAAAACTAAAATTATTAGTTTGGATAATAATAAATAAAGTAGTTAAAATAGCGCCAATTGCTTCATAAACAAAAGCAGTTTTGTAGTCAATATATTTAGTTGCTAAATTGCCAAAAAATCCCCACAAACCATATAATAGCGAACAGATTAATGCGTAAATTAACCAATCTGGTACTTTAGCCATCTTTGTTAGAGTTTATTGAGATCATTCTAAAATCCTATGGCTAATGACATTCGACGCTTGATTCCCTTTTTTGACCCCAGCGCGTCTCAATGGGCCGCTGAGGCCCGGTGGCTGAGGTGGCTGACTTTTATGTGGCTGTTTGTAGGGCTGACAGCATTGTTTTCGGCTTCCTATCCCATTGCAAATTATGAATTTGGAGACGGGCTTTATTATTTTAAACGACAGCTAGTCGCAGTGGCGATCGGGCTGGCCGGCTTTAACTTGATGGTATACTCCCCCCTGCGCTACCTGCTGAAAACATCTCAGGTAGGCGTTTTGTTGCTGCTGGGATTGCTGTGGCTGACCTTGGTTCCGGGGGTAGGAACCACAATCAACGGGGCGACTCGCTGGATATCTCTGGGCCCGGTTCCGATTATTCAACCTTCTGAATTGATCAAGCCGTTTTTTGTTCTCCAAAGTGCCCGCATTTTCGGCAACTGGTCCCGGTTGACGAATAAAGTTCGCTTAACTTGGCTGTTAATTTTCGGCGCAATGCTTTTGGGAATTTTGTTGCAACCGAACTTAAGTACCACGGCTTTGTGCGGGATGACTTTGTGGTTGGTGGCTTTGGCGGCGGGATTGCCTTACTTGCAGTTGGGCGCAACGGCTATGGGGGGAATGCTTTTAGCCGTTTTAAGTATTAGTTTGAGGGAATATCAGCGCCGCCGGATTATGTCTTTCCTCAATCCTTGGGCTGATCCGATGCAAGACGGCTATCAGTTGATTCAAAGTCTCCTGGCTGTCGGTTCAGGGGGCATTTGGGGTGTGGGTTTGGGGATGTCGCAGCAAAAGTTATTTTATTTGCCGATTCAGTACAGCGATTTTATTTTTGCTGTGTTTGCTGAGGAGTTTGGTTTGGTGGGAGGTTTCTCGCTATTGCTGATGTTAGCGGCCTACTCTACTGTGGCTTTGAGGGTAGCGATGAAGGCTCGAAATATTGAGAGTCAGTTGGTGGCGATTGGGGTGATGGTGGTGATGGTGGGACAGTCGCTGCTGAATATTGGGGTGGCGACGGGGGTTTTGCCGACTACGGGTTTGCCGCTGCCGTTTTTTAGTTATGGGGGCTCTTCGATGTTGGCAAGTTTGTTGTTGTCGGGGTTGCTGATTCGGGTGGCGAGGGAGAGTTCTGAGGCTGATGTGGTTTCTTTAAACGGCCTCCGTGGAAAGCCGGGAAAGCCGAACTTGCGATCGAAAAACCCCACTACACAAACGGAATAATTTGTCAATAGCAAACTAACCCGGTTTTTGGCAAAAATCGGGTTTGTTTATTACCTAAAAACTACTGGCAGAATACCAATTTATAGGAACCGGTATTGTAGGGAAGAACACTGATTTTGAGAAAAAAAGAAGTCGGCGATATTAAGGCAATTCGAGATTTATATCGTGGGAGATGAATGTCGATCGACTATTTCCGCCCGTCACCCTTATTTGGCGGTTCTTCTTGTTGTTCTTGAGGTTTAGCTGTGATGTTAGCTAATTCTTTTTTGTCTGGTTGCGGTGTTTCTGGAGTTGAGTTAGCCATTAAGTTTTGTCCTAAATAGATGCACCGCTTAATGATATCTTTTCCGGCTACAAATGTGTTGCTGTAGATAGGGGGAGGAAAATCAAGACAGACAATTCTCATGCAATTCGATTTGGGCTTTAATATTAGACAGCATTATGTAGATGCAAATGGCTGTCGGTTGTTATACTGCTGGAGGGTTGCAGCCAAACAAATCCGAGGCGGACGCAAAAACACCTTTGTTAAGAATTAAATGCCGAGATCGATCTCGAACGATTAACCCTTGCGGGTGCAATTTTCCCAGCATTCGCGTTACTGTTACCAGAAAGAATTGGTTTAAAGCCGGAACCCTGATCGGAAGAAATTAAAAGAAGACTATTCATTACTCCAATCCTCTTCCTTCCAAGTAGAGGTCGCTACCAACTATCAACAGTCAACAGTCAACAGTCAACAGTCAACAGAACCGCGTCGTGCAAATCGCATTAGCAATATCTTGATTTGTCAAGCGGATATTCAAACCAGAGGCCTGTCAAAAGTTATGAAACTGCAAAAAATAGGATTGTCGGGACTGAGCTCAATCTTAGCGGCGCTGACTATAGGTGAGTTTCGGTTTATCCCTAACTCTCAATTTAAAATCATCAATTCTCAGGCCTTGGCTCAAACCCAAGCTCAGCGTAAAGCGGAAGCAGAACGACTTTTCAATCAAGGGCTTCAGCAGTATCAGATTAGTCAATTTCAAGCCGCTTTACAGTCTTGGCAACAGGCACTAATAATTTATAGGGAACTAAAAGACCGCCAAAGCGAGGGGGCCGCTTTGGGAAGTCTGGGAATTGCTTACCTTTCCCTCGGCGACTACGCCAAAGCGATAGAGTACACTCAGCAGTGGTTGGCGATCGCCCGAGAAATTAAAGACAGCCAAAGCGAGGGGAAAGCTTTGGGAAATCTGGGACTTGCTTACTATTCCCTCGGCGACTACGCCAAAGCGATAGAGTACACTCAGCAGTGGTTGGCGATCGCCCGAGAAATTAAAGACAGCCAAAGCGAGGGGAAAGCTTTGGGAAATCTGGGACTTGCTTACTATTCCCTCGGCGACTACGCCAAAGCGAT
>NZ_JAUPTE010000029.1:7460-70030 GCF_036701705.1 Microcoleus sp. w1-18aA5
TGCTTACTATTCCCTCGGCGACTACGCCAAAGCGATTGAGTACGCTCAGCAGTATTTGGCGATCGCCCGAGAAATTAAAGACCGCCAAAGCGAGGGGGCCGCTTTGGGAAGTCTGGGAAATGCTTACTATTCCCTCGGCGACTACGCCAAAGCGATTGAGTACGCTCAGCAGTATTTGGCGATCGCCCGAGAAATTAAAGACCGCCCAAGCGAGGGGAAAGCTGTGGGAAGTCTGGGAAATGCTTACTATTCCCTCGGCGACTACGCCAAAGCGATTGAGTACGAACAGCAGTGGTTGGCGATCGCCCGAGAAATAAAAGGCCGCCAAAGCGAGGGGAAAGCTTTGGGAAATCTGGGAAATGCTTACTATACCCTCGGCGACTACGCCAAAGCGATAGAGTACACTCAGCAGTCGTTGGCGATCGCCCGGGAAATTAAAGACCGCCAAAGCGAGGGGAGAGCTTTGAGAAGTCTGGGAATTGCTTACTCTGAACTCGGCGACTACGCCAAAGCGATTGAGTACGAACAGCAGTCGTTGGCGATCGCCCGGGAAATTAAAGACCGCCCAAGCGAGGGGATAGCTTTAGGAAATCTGGGACTTGCTCTTTACAAATCGGGCAATCTCCCAGCAGCCGAGACAACGCTACTTGATAGTATTAAAGTTTCAGAATCTCTCCGTGCTGGATTAGACGATGCCAATAAAGTGTCAATCTTTGAAACCCAAACTAACCCCTACGTCATTTTACAAAAAGTCTTCATTGCTCAGAAAAAAACTAATGAGGCTTTAGAAATTGCCGAACGGGGTAGAGCCAGAGCTTTTGTGGAGTTATTGGCATCTCGCCAAGCCCCATCTGCATCTGCCCAAACTACTATCAACCCCCCCAATATCCAGCAAATTCAACAAATTGCTAAAGAGCAAAACGCTACCCTTGTCGAGTATTCAACTATTTGGAATGAAGCCCTTTATATTTGGGTCATCAAGCCGACTGGTGAAATTACCTTTCGCTCCGTTGACCTCAAATCTCTTAACGTCAATCTACGCGAAGCCACCGAACAGACAAGAGTATCTGCTGCTTTGGGGACGAGAGGATTAAATGAGCAACATACCGCCTTAGCTGAGGTGATTCGCGGCACTCGCGATGCTCTGGGTGTATCGGCGGGGGACATTGCCAATAAACAAACAGCTAATCCCCCTGCTTCTACCCCTGCTAATTCTCGCATAATCTACCCCAAATTACAGCAAAGTTATCAACTACTGATTCAACCCATTGCCGATCTTTTACCTACTGACCCGAATGCTCCTATCATCTTCATTCCCCATCAATCTCTGTTTTTAGTTCCCTTTGTCGCCTTACAAGATCCGACAGGTCAATATCTGATTGAAAAACATACCATCCTCACCGCTCCCGCCATTCAAATTTTGCAGTTTACCCACCAATCACGGCAAAAAGTCCGACAACTTTCTCTCCAGAATAACTTAGTTGTAGGCAATCCAATTATGCCCAAAATTGGCACTCCGCCGCACCAATTAGAGCCCTTACCGGGCAGCGAACGGGAAGCAATTATAATTGCCCAACTTCTGAAGACTAAACCGATTACAGGCTCTCAAGCGACTAAAGCATCGATTGTTCAACAGATGCTAAAAGCCCGGATTATTCATCTGGCAACTCACGGATTACTCAATGAAGTGAAGAGGCGAGATTTACCGGGAGCGATCGCCCTTGCGCCATCAGGAAATGATGATGGATTGCTGACTTCGAGCGAAATCTTGGATTTAAAATTAAATGCTGAATTAGTGGTATTAAGTGCTTGCAATACTGGCAGAGGAAAACTCACAGGTGATGGTGTGCTTGGATTATCTCGTGCTTTAATTAGTGCTGGTGTTTCCACTATTATCGTTTCTCTGTGGTTAGTGCCCGATGAGCCGACAGCGGAATTAATGGCAGAATTCTATCGCCAGTTACAGAAAAACCCGAATAAAGCTCAAGCTTTGCGGCAAGCGATGCTGATGACAATGAAGATGCACCCAACTCCGCAAGATTGGGCAGCATTTACCCTGATTGGCGAAGCAGAATAAGATTTTTTTCGGCGCTTGCTACACTGCTTGAGGGTTGCAGCCAAACAAATCAGACGTTGACGCAAAAACATCTTTGTTAAGTATTAAATGCCGATCGCCATCTCGACTAATTAACCCTTGCTGCTGCAATTTTCCCAGCATTCGAGTTACTGTTACCCGCGTCGTGCAAATCGCATTAGCAATATCTTGATGTGTCAAGCGGATATTCAAACGAGTTCCCTCAACCACAGGCTGACCGAATTCCTGTTGCAATAATAGCAGTAGCTGATACAAACGGTCATCTACTCGTCGCTGTCCGGCGATCGCTAAAATTGCTTCCATTTGCCGCAGCCGCCGTACCATTTGAGGCAGCAACTCGTGAGCCAATTGAGGAGAAGCTTCGATTTCCACCATAGAATACCACATCAAATAAATATCTGATGTCGCCGTAGCTCGGTAAGTCTGCAAGTTTGTCAACCACAAACCGAAGCACATCGAAGGCCCAACCCAGCCCAAAAGTCCTTCTTCCCCGTTTGGATAAAGCGTACTCAGTTGTGCTAAACCTTGACAGACTCGCCAAAGGCCATGCGACATCATAGGAATGGTTTCGCCCTTGGCATAAAAATGCAAGTTTCGGCTCGCTCCTGTGTTATGCTGGATTTCCGCTAAAAGTGCTTTGGATGTTGGTGGCATATCGCTTATTTCCAGCTAAAAAACATTTGTCTGAGACCTACGCCTCTGACTCTAACCGGCAAAGGTAAAGGTTTGGTAATCGTCTGGTTAGCGGCAAGATAAGCTTTAGTCATTAGTTGTTATTCATTGGTCATTGGTCATTAGTTATTAGTTATTAGTCATTAGTTTAGGACTTAGGCATCGGTAGCCAGAAATCGGGTTTTTTAGATTAAATACACGGGATTAAAAGCCTCTAGATCGGTTAAAAAAACCGGTTTATATCTTCCGAGTGCGTTCAGGAATATAGTTATTAGTGGTTATTTGTTAATTGTTATAAATAGACTGAGAACAAGCTGGCGTGGTAACAATAAATGCACTCGTTATTCTGGGCTTTTCAAATAAATATTGATATCGAATAATCCATCAGACTATTTGTTAATAAATCCTCAGTTAATCAAGGTTTTATAGAAAACAAAGGCGAGTTTGGAAGTTCGATCGCACTCCCAGGCCCGCCGAGTCAACTGCTGCTCTCTGCTGCCACAACCTTCAAGAACTTATAAAATAGTTCAAGAAAGTATCAAAAGACAAAAGCAAGGTTTTTCATGGCCGATCAATTAATTCGCGCTACAGCCGCAGAGGGCGGAATTCGCGCTGTAGGCGTCATTTCCACCCGCCTCACCGAAGAAGCAAGACAGCGGCACAAGCTCTCCTATGTGGCTACAGCCGCCCTCGGCCGCACAATGTCGGCGGGGCTGTTACTCGCCTCCAGCATGAAGCGGCCCGAATCGAGAGTCAACATTCGCATCAAAGGAGATGGGCCGCTGGGCGGGCTTCTGGTGGATGCGGGACTTGATGGAACGGTTCGAGGTTATGTGGATAATCCCGAAGTCGAATTGCCACCCAATGCTAAAGGCAAACTCGATGTCGGCGGGGCAATAGGTGACGGTTATTTGTACGTGGTGCGGGACGTTGGATACGGCTTCCCTTATTCCAGTACGGTAGAATTGGTTTCCGGCGAAATTGGCGACGATCTAACTCACTATTTGGCAACCTCGGAGCAAACGCCTTCGGCTCTGGTTTTGGGGGTGTTTGTAGGGGCGGGCGGGGTAGAAGCGTCTGGGGGTGTGCTGTTGCAGGTTCTGCCCAAGGCGGCAACCGACGAAAAATTGGTGCAAACTTTAGAATCTAGAGTTGCTCAATTGTCCGGCTTTACGCCGCTGCTGCGATCGGGCAAAACGCTGCACCAGATTCTCGAAGAGTTACTGGGAGATATGGGCCTGGAAATTTTCCCGGAAACTCAGATGGTGCGCTTTGACTGTGGGTGTTCGTTCGATCGAGTTTTGGGAGCTTTGAAAATGTTGGGCGAAGCGGAACTCCAAGACATGATTGAAAAAGATGGCGGGGCTGAGGCTACGTGCCATTTCTGCAACGAGGTTTACAAAGCTAACAGCGATCAGCTTACGGAACTAATCGGCGATTTGCGCTCAAACTCCGGTTCTTGAGACGATAATGTGTAATTGGCTCTATTGAGTGCGAGTTAGGGATGACGGCCTTGACCAATTGCCAATTACGCATTATCAATTACCTAATCACAAAATTTTGATTTTGGCGGTTTGGCGATCGGCTCTTGCAGTCTAGGGCAGACGGGAGTATGTAAAAGTGATGAATACATTTTATAGAGCAGTTGATAGCAGCGCTCGCAGTTTTTAAATAACTTACGCTAGCTGGTTGCTGTTTGTGGTGAGGATATGAGTCAAGATCGCAAAATACCAGGCCGTTGGTCTGCATCAGAATCCTTGGAGTCAACAAAGGATACTTCGTCGCTGGTGCGCTTACCAGCAAGGAAAAACCGGGCTGAACGACTTAAAGAGCTCCGAGAGTTGGTTACTTCGGGAAAACTGCCGGGAGGGCATCTGGAACTACCGCCGAATTTGTCTGGGGAAAACTCGCAGCCGCCGGGGGAACACAATCCGTTTTGGCGGAACTGGTCGAACAAGTGGCAGTTTTGGCTGGCGCTGAGTTTGATGGTATCGGTGGGTATGGGGTTTGTGGCAATTGCGTCTTTACTCAACCTGACCTCGCAGTCCAATTGCTCAAAGATTTTTTGGCCAACGGCTTCTGCTAACGATCGCTTTTTTTGTGCTCAAGAAGCAGCAAGCAAGCGGACGGCGGATGATTTGCTCAGGGCGATCGAATTAGTGAATGCTTTGCCACAAAACCATCCGCTGCGGCCGAGAATTAACACTCAAATCGATCGGTGGTCGGAGGATATTATTAGGCTGGGAAATGCTAGTTTCCAAGAAGGAAAGCTGGATGAGGCGATTGCGCTCGCTCGTAAGGTTCCTAAAAACGTTCCCGCTTACCCGAAGATGGAAAAGCAGATTGAAAAGTGGCAGTCGATATGGAGCGATGCAGAGAAAATTTACCGCACGGCGGAAGACCACTTGCGTCAGGAAGAGTGGCCGCTGGCTTTCAGCCAAGCTACTCTGCTTTTGGATTTGGGAAATACTTTCTGGGAATCGGCTAAGTACGAGGAATTGACTAAGCTAATTCAGACGACTCGGGCTGAGGGCAATAAGTTGCTAAAAGCCCGGAATACAGCCTCCGAGGGAGGTCTCGAAAATCTGGTGACGGGGATTAAGCTGGCTGAGGGAATTGGTCAAAACAGTTATTTGTATCAAGCTGCCAATAAGGCGATCGCGGAATTTAGCAAGAAAATTCTGGATATCGCCCAAAAACGCTTGCAAGCAGGGGATTGGCAGGAGGCGATGGCGATCGCTAACAAGATTCCAGAGTCGGCAAATTTAAGGGAACAAGTACAGGATTTTAATGAGTTGGCGAATGCTACTTCTCAGGCTTTGACTGGCTCTGTTGAGGGTTTCTCCAAGGCGATCGAGATTGCTCAAAAGTTGAAGTCCGGTCGCCCTTTATACAAACAAGCTCAAGATTTAGTCGGCCGCTGGCAGCAAGAAATGGCTGATGTGAAAGTTTTGGATTTGGCAAGCAGGCTGGCGGCGCCGGGTGGGGTAAATGATTTGAGGGCTGCCATCGCGCAATTGCAAACAGTCCCGGAATCAAATCCCCGCGCTTCGGAAGCTCGCCGTCAAATTAGCACCTTGAGCCGTCAAATCGAGCTGATGGAAGACAGTCCCTATTTGCAAAAAGCGAACGATTTAGCGAGTACGGGCGATCCGAATGCTCTGGAAGCCGCCGTTGCTCAAGCTTCTCGGATCGGTAGAGGTAGGGCGCTTTACGTGGAAGCTCAAGCCAAAATTCAAGCTTGGATCGAGAGGAGACAGCGGCTTGTTGACCAGCCGTTTTTGGATAGAGCTCAGCAGCTAGCGGCGAGCGGCAATTTGGCGGGGGCAATTGAGATGGCGCGCCGGATTCGATCGGGACGGGTGCTTTATGAGGAAGCTCGATCGAACATTCGGACTTGGGAGGCTCAATTTCAGGGCGAGCAAGGTTTGCAGAACGCCCGTCAGACGGCCCGAGCCGGGACTGCTGACGCTTTGCAAACGGCTATTGCGCTGGCAAGTCAGGTTCCGGAGTCGAGTTCGCTGCGGTGGCAGGCGAGTGAGGCGATTGATGAGTGGAGCCAGCGGATTTTGGCGCTGGGTGTGGAAGAGTCGTCGTCGGATCTGGCTGGGGCGATCGCGACTTTGAAGAAAATTCCGTCGGGGACTCGGGCTTTTGAGCAAGCTCGATCGCAAATCAAAGTTTGGGAGGAGTCGCTGAATCCTCCTGAGTCTGAATCTCCCCCTCCTGAACCGCCGGAAATTGAGCCTCCGACCAGCTCTGGCAATCGTTAGGTTAACTGGTTTGCCCGACATTGGGCGGAGGTTTAAAGTCGGAGAATGATGGTTGATTTGAGTTAAAACTCAAATCAACCATCATTCTCAATCAACTTCTAGGGGTGGGTTTACAAATCATACTCACATTGCCAACAAATTAAATAAAGCCACCCCCACCACGCGATAAAACTCAGAGAATCTCTATTTAACGAACCCCGAAGACGCGAAGAGCGCGAAGGAAGAAGAGGAAGACAAAGAGTTCACAATTGATACGAGGCTTGCTATAGCAGTTTTCTATTAGGTGAGGTACATCTTAGCAATTACCTTTTTCCCAATGCTCAATTACCAATTACCTGTAATTTTAGATCAATTAAACATCCGCCGGATTCAGGTGCATCATTGCCCAAGTGGTGTAAGTGCCGATCGGACTCCAAAGTATGTAAGGTAGCAATAACAGGGCGGCCGGCTCCGAAACTTGCAAGACACTTAAAGCTAGCATTACGCTTAAAATAGCGCCAGTTCCGCCGATTATTGTGCCGACTTTTAGGCTCCTAATTTTGCACATAACCGAGGTGTAAGACATGGTTACTATTTCTAAAAGCAGGTACAAACCCATTCTCAGCCAAGTCTCCTGAGTTCCTGGTTCTTTTTCCCAAACAATCACTGCTGACCAAGCTGCACAAATAAAAATTACTGTCCAAATTAAGGGAATTGCTTTTTCAATTACTAGCCATCTCGGACGCTGCAATCGGTTGAACCATTGGATGTCGCTGGGCGGGATTATGTTAGTGGCTAGTGCTACTATCAAGGCGACGCCTCCAATTACCATCCAGGATTTAATCATTTTTTTACCTTGGGCGAGGTTGACAGGTTCAATTCAGCAGATATTATCTCGGATTTTGGCGATCGCGCAATCTGTGCCTAGTTATATTAGATTGGACAGAGTTGCGAAACCTAACATCAGTTGACAACTAATTTAGACTTCTGGGAAACCTCAATTTATTTTTTTCTATTCGGTTTCATAATATAAAGAATGTGACTCTTGCTTCCTCCCCTTGACAAGGGAAGGGAGCGAGTCTGCTTTTTAGTAAAATTTACCAGTAAATTGAACAAAAAGTCTCTTAGTCTTTCAAAAAAATCGGCTACTAGCCGAGGCGGTGATGTTGTTCTAATTCTAAACTAGAGTCATCCTCTTTTTTCGGAACCAGAAGCGTATTTTCGCTGCTCGGTTGCAACACGGCTTTAATCACTTGGAGAAAACGGTTAGGCTTTTTGGTTTGACCGTTGAGAGTGCGCCGGTCTTGCACTTTTTTAGAAAGGTGCCTCATCACAGATAAATCGAGTTCATCGATGAAATGGTCTGCTATACGTTCTCCCATTAAATCAATAGCTTCAGCATACTGATCGGTTAGCGTTTCTATGGCATCGTATGCTTCGTCAGCAACTTGACTTGCTACTGTTTTATTTTGGTCGCCCGGTGTCTGGGAATGGCTGCGGCGCCGATCTAAAAGACTTTGGTAATCCGCAATGCTCATTCCCAAATTGTAGAGATGGTGGTGAGCGTGATCCATCAAATCTACTTCACTGGGATAGAAGAAACCACGGGTGCTATTGATGCCGTGCAGTTTTGCCCAACGCCGCAGAGTTGTCTCATCTTGCAGTTGATATCGCTCCAACATTTGAGCTGTGTTCAGCTCTACTTCTGGCGTAACTTTGAAATCGCTCATCGGTAAATCCTCGCTGGTGAGTAAATAAATAAAATTGAAACTTAGAATCTGTGATTGGCGTACAGTCTGAAAATGATGATCAATCCTGTGACGGCATTGAGGTAAGTCTTGCGGGCATTTGCTAACCGTCGATCGTGCGATCGTTGGATCGAGTCAGAGGATTTCAGGGTAGCGTACTTTTGGGCTTTGTCTCGATCGCATCCGGGAGCAAGCACACAGGGTTAATAATATAGCTGATTTATGGTTTCAACAACCGTTAAAAATAGTAAAGTTTGATTGTTGGCCTTGAATTCTTAGTAATGTTGAGCTATAATTTTCTGAATAACCGTGCAATTAGTAATTTTAGTAGTTGCAAACGAGATTCTTAGTATGCCTGTATACGATTATTTGTGTCCCGAAAACAACCAGCAGTTAGAAGTTTGGCACAGCATGAACCTGGAAGTTTCGACTTGGGGCCAACTGTGCGAGTTGGCTAAGCGCGAACCCGGGGAGACTCCCGCAGATGCTCCAGTACGCCGACTGCTGAGCGCTCCGAGGTTGATGAAGCCGACATCGGACACCGATTATAAAAATCAGGGGTTCAGCAAGTACGTGAAGCGGGATGAAGGGGTTTATGAAAATGTCACGGCTAAGGATGGTGAAAGCCGTATTGTCAATCGAGATGGTAAGCCGATTAAAGACTGAGAATCCATAATTATCAAGTTTTTAGTTGAGTGAATTATAGATATTATGTAGGGACACGGCAGCGCAGTGTCCTTTATTTTATCTATAAAAAACAGCTATATTATTCAGATTATATTAGTCCGACGCCGACACCACAAAACGCTCAATTAGACATAATATTATTGACCAAACCAATCTTTCATTTTTTGTTTGGCTTGTTCTTTAGTATCAGCATTAATGTATACTGAAACAGTAGCGAACGCCGCCAGTAACACTCCCAAATCATCTGTAAATCCAACACCGACTAATATATCGGGAATGGCATCAACAGGAGATATAAAATAGGTCAAAGCTCCAACTACAACTCCTTTTGCCCAAGCAGGCACGTTTGGGTTCTGAGCCGTATAGTAGAGAATCAAAGCTTTTTCAACTACTTCTCTTCCTGCGGTTAAAGCAAAGTTTTTAAGTTTAGTCCAAAAACTTTCATCTGAATAGTTGATTTTGGGGATGCTGAGGTTTGTTGTGGCTCCTTTCCGGTAGATTAAATCGAGAGGAATGCCCTTATTTTTAACCTGGGAAACAGCAGAATTGAAGGATGCTGATGCCTGATTTTTATTAGGCGCGCCCTCCCGTATGTGTTTCATGTCTGCGATGAATTCCTGCATGGCTTGGATTTGCAAGTCGGAAACCGCCAGCAGTTTTTTTGCAGATTGGATAGCCTCATTTTCTGCGGGATGCAGCGTCTTATTTGCCCCAGCAATGTTAATTAAAAAATACATGACTCCCAAACGCAGCGGTTCTTCTGACTTGCTGAGTGTTTGCAAACAGTCGCTGAGTGATGGGGGACTGGCTGTGTAGGAGTGGATTTGAGTCTTTGCAGAGTCAGAAAATTTCTCTAAATTTATGGTTTTAAACAACAAATCTAGTTCGTCAATATCAACGGAACCATCGGCGGCTGCGATCGCAAACAAAGAACCATAAAAAGCTAAAAGTTCACTTTCTGAGGAGGTGGCAAAAATATCTCTCTCGGACATGATGGTACTTCGATCGCGACGCTTTGCATTTTACCACAAAACTCAGCGCGCCATGATTTCAGAAACCGGCAATAATTTTAGAGAGCATGACACAATGGAGAATTTTTTATGAAAGTTGCGATCGTCGGCTGTGGCTATGTGGGTACTGCGACAGCCAAACATTTACGCGGCAAATCTGATTATACCGTGACGGCGACAACTACGACGGCGACGCGAGTAGTTGAGTTGGAGGGTGTCGCCCAGCGGGTAGCCGTGATCAAGGGAAATGACAAAGAGGCAATGACGGCTGTATTGCAAGAACAAGATGCTGTTATGCTGTGCGTCGGTGCTCCAAATTCTCAGACTTATCGGGAGAGTTATTTAGATACTGCGACAACTTTAGTAGCTGTTTTACAGCAGATACCGACAGTCAAGCAGGTTATTTATACGGGTACTTATTCTATCTATGGCGATCGCCAAGGTGAATTGGTAAATGAAGATTCACCTGTCGCGCCTGCTAATCCAAACGGTGAAATTCTCGCAGAAACAGAACGGGTTTTATTAGCAGCATCTAGTCCAAATCTTCACGTCTGCATTCTCCGTTTGGGAGGAATTTATGGGCCTGGGCGAGAATTAGTTAAAATCTTTGGAGGCTGGGCTGGGAGCACTCGTCCCGGTAGGGGGGAAGATGCTACTAATTGGGTGCATCGAGATGATATTGTTGGGGGGTTAACCTTTGCTTTGGAAAATCGATTGCAGGGAATTTACAATTTAGTCGGGGATGTGTCGCTATCCAGTGGCGAATTGCTCGATCGCATTTTTGAAGCTAATAATTTGCCTAAAGTTTCTTGGGATGGAAGTCCTAGCGTGCGGCCTTATAATGCGAGGGTGTCGAATCAAAAGATTAAGGCGGCGGGTTATCAGTTTGTTCATCCTGAGATTAGGGAGTTTTAGTTGGGCGATCGCTCTTTTGTTAAACCGCATCTTTTTCACAGGCGGGACGCCCGTGCCACAATGAACGCGGATGGACTAAAGGGCGATATTCACCGCTTTAGATTTTTTCCCTAACCCAAATTCTAAATGATTTCAGTAATGCAATTTCTCCCATTGTTTTAGTCTGCTCAAAAAACCTACTCATTTCTGTTGATGATAAAAAGGGAAAAGCAATACTGAAATTGCATTCAACATAGTCCTCGGAAGCTAACTGATAAAATTTTAAAACTCGCCCGTTATATCTCCAGAGTTCGGGTACGCCAAGTGCCGAGTAAATTCCTGACTTATTAATTGAACTACTGGTAATATCTATTTCAATTGCCAAGTCGGGCGGTGGGGCAGTTTCTAAGTCTAGTTCTTGCCTGCCTCTGACTGCTGGTTCACTTTGAATATAATAACAATTGTCAGGTTCTATACCCTTTTTAGCCTGTTCTTGCTTGAGAGTCATTGAGCCAGCACTTTTGATTTCACTGCCGAGTTCTTCTGCTAAAATGAAAATGAAGCGATCAGACTGAATCTTGGGATTTTCATGTTCGTATAAAGGACTCATAATTTCCAACATCCCGTTATCATAAGCTATGCGATAACCTCGGCGATCGCCTATTTCTTTGAGCAACGTTTCAAAGGTTGACCAGCTAATGTTTTCTAGCAGTGTTCTTTGTTCGGCTAAACTTGAAGTAGTAGCAATCATCTCAAAATCTCCTTGAGCTGAGAAAACTCTAGTTTTATTTTACCACAGGCCCCGATACTATGAAATGGGCGATTTTTTACGGGATAGCTCGGCTTCCCGGTCTTTTTTTTTTACCGCAGATGCAGGCGGATTGACGCGGATGAACGCGGATGAAGAAAGAGCGATCGCACTTCACTTAGGTTGTGTTAAATCTTATTTGATGACACCGCTAATTCTTTCTCTTCTTCCCAAGACAGTGATATTTGAAGTTGTCCTGATACTGTAAATGTGTGAGCTGCCAACAGTGCCGTCTCTAAATTTACACACATCCGGGCGGAATAATTACCTTCTTGTCCGCCGATAACTAGCTTTTCTATTGCATCGGGTTTTGATGGATCTACTAAATTATGGAAGCTAACGTTATCAAAAGTTACGTTAACAATATATTTGCCGGATTCGCCGCCACCAATGCTCATATAACACTCGTCATCTGCACCCAAGGTAACTAAAGTTTTAGTTGTCCCATTTAACTCGCGGATGGCTTGTTCTATTTGACTCCAAGTAGGACTTTCTATTAAGTCACCTTCATCCTGGTTGCCAACCCAATTTTCTGCTGATAGGTTTAACACAAACATTATCGCCTCCTTGTATTTGGGAGTTTAACGGTTATTGTTTTACTTCCATTGGAAGTAATAATTTCTAATTCTTCTATATTTAACTGCCAAGCCATAGAGTTTACTCCACCTCTTAAGCCGCAGGCTGCACAAAGTTCGCGATCGCAAATCAAACGTGCTTTACCTCCTCTAATTCCCGCATCGGCTGCTTGTTGAAAAGCATCGGCTTCAGCGTGGGTTTTGGTGATAGGATTGACATTAAAGGTTATTTGCCGACGATTGGGGTTGCTGCCAGAGTTGATGCCAAAAAAACTTTGACCCGCTATTTCTAGTTTAGCTATGGTTGATTTATCGGTTTCGCTGCCAGCCGATGGTAAACCTAGGCTTTGTCTATATGCACCTAGTTCATCAAACACACTTTGTATTTTTGCCTTTCCTTTGGGTTGACAGCCCAATTTTACCAGATTGTGTTCTGGTTTTGGGATTTGGGATTGCGATCGCTCTCTTCTTCATCCGCGTTCATCAGCGTCTATCCGCCTGCATCTGCGGTTAAAAAAAGGGCGATCGCTTCTCAATTTCTACCCGCGCACCATCACCCACCAAATTATCCCATAATCCCAGCAAAAAAGTCGATCGTCTCTTTCAACGCTTTCACAAACACATCAATCTCCTCGCGAGTATTGTAAAAATACAAACTCGCTCTGGCAGTAGATGAAACGTTCAAATAGCGGTGCAAAGCTTGCGTGCAGTGATGCCCGGAACGAATCGCGACTCCCTCCTGGTCTAACATGGTAGACAAGTCTTGAGGGTGAATTTCTCCTGCTGTAAATGCCGCCAAAGCTGCCCTACCTTCGCCGTTGCTGTCTGGTTGTGGCCCGTAGATTTTAATTTCTGGAATTTGCCACAATTGTTGGAACATATAAGCAGTCAATTCTGCTTCGCAAGCGTGAATCTTATCCATGCCAATCTTACTAAGATAATCGATTGCTGCACCAAGGGCGATCGCCTCGCCGATTGCAGGCGTGCCGGCTTCAAATTTGTGTGGCAAATCGGCATAGGTGGAATAATCGAGAAACACGTCAGCAATCATCTCCCCACCACCGAAAAACGGAGGCATTTCTCTCAGCAAGTCCAGTTTACCGTACAGAAAACCGATGCCAGTCGGAGCGCACATTTTGTGCCCGGAAGCAACCAGCCAATCGCAATCAATTGCTTGCACGTCTACTATCATGTGCGGGACGCTTTGGCAAGCATCTATTAAAACTCTTGCGCCGAAACTGTGGGCAATTTTGCAGATTTCTTTGACTGGACTGATGCAGCCCAAAGTATTAGAAACATGAACGGTTGACACCAATTTAGTTTTATGGGAAATTAGCGTTTTAAACTGTTCCAAATCAAACTCGTTAGTTTCCGTTAACTCGACAAACTTCAGCACAGCACCGGTTCTTTGAGCAATCATTTGCCAGGGAACGAGATTGCTGTGGTGTTCCATCACCGACAGGATAATTTCATCTCCAGCTTGCAGATTGCTCAAACCCCAAGAATAAGCAACCAAATTAATCGCTTCGGTGGCGTTGCGAGTATAGACAATTTCTTGCCGAGACGCCGCATTCACAAACGCGGCAACTTTGTCTCTCGCACCTTCGTAAGCATCAGTGGCTTTGGCGCTGAGAGTGTGAGCGCCGCGGTGCACGTTTGCATTATATTGTCCGTAGTAATCACGCCAAGCGTTGAGTACAGCTAGGGGTTTTTGAGAGGTAGCTGCATTGTCTAAATAAACTAGCGGTTTACCATTTACTTTTTCATTCAAAATTGGGAAGTCGCCACGAACTTTTGAGGCAAGTGTTTTTTCTTGAATAAGTGTCATATTTTTCAGAAGTTAGTATTGTTGTGAAACTCGCTTCTAGGGCGTATTGTTGAACCCGGAGATCCCCCTAAATCCCCTTAATAAGGGGGACTTTAAGAATACTCTTGTTCCCCCCTTATTAAGGGGGGCTAGGGGGGATCTCCGGGTTTGATTGCAAAGGTAAGAAAACACCCCCAGTCTGTTGGTGATTCTTTTATTCTTGAATAGCCACGCAGGTAGAAAGCATTTTGGCCACGCCCATAATCGGTAATTGATTGAGCATTTCCGCCGCAAAAGCATCGATTAGCAAATAGCGACTTCTTTCTAAATCCAAACCGCGACTTTGCAAGTAGAAAAGTTCATCATCTTCTAATTGACTGACAGTTGCACCGTGGGAACATTTAACGTTATCGGCGACAATTTCCAACTGCGGTTTGGTATCTACGCGAGCTCTCGGCGACAGCAACAAATTTCGGCTCAATTGTCCGGCATCTGTCAATTGGGCGGCTTTGCGAACGAAAACTTTGCCGTTAAATACAGCGCGAGCTTTGTTCCCGACAATGCACTTATGTAATTGGCGACTTGTACCGTGAGGGTGATTAAAATCGATTAAACTGTGAGTGTCCGACAACTGTTCCCCAAAGGCTACGCTTAAGCCGTTTAACGTTGTTTCAGTGGCTTCGCCGCGCTGAAATACTTCTAAATTGTGGCGCGATATTTTGCCTCCCAAGCTGATAGCATGACAAGTATAACGGCTATTACGAGATTGCTCGATCGCACTTTTGCCGATATGAACAACCTCCCCACCTTCCCGCTGAAGCCGAACGTGATTCACAGTGGCGTTTTCGCCGACAACAACATCGGTTACAGCATTCGTAAATGCAGCGACATTCCCGATAGTTGCATAATCCTCAACCAGCGTCACATTGCTTCCAGGCTCAGCTATGACTAAGCAGTGCGGCTGGGACATCGTAGGAGATGTACCTGGTGCTGTCAGGAACAGCAAGTGAATCGGAAGGTCGATCGACATATTGGCCGGCACGAACACCACCGCAGAATCCGCCAAACCCGCAGTATTCAGCGCGGTAAACACCTCGGTTTGCTGTCTGTGCTTGCTCAAAACATCCCTGATGCGCGCCTGATGTTTTTCGGGTACATGGGATAGATTACCTGCATAAAAGTCGATCGGCAAATTGGGAAAAACCGACGACTCCACCGTTGACAAATCCGGCGCATAAAAACCGTTGACAAATACCAATCTTAATGGTAAATCATCCCGATTTTTCACTGGCATAATGATATCAGCCAGCTTAATTTTTGACTGATTGATCTGCGGTATATGAAAAGGAATTTGCAACACCGACGACAAATCAGTAAAGCGCCATTCTTCATCCCTCACCGTCGGAAAACTCGAAGAAAGCACGTATTCCGTCGCCGCATCCCGCAAATCCTGCAACCCGTAAGCAGAACTTTCGTTATTAGCTGCGCCCAACTTGCCGCACTGATTAACCAAATCAGTCAAAAACATTTCCCTACTAGCAACTTGCGTATTCATCATCGCGCGCCCACTCCTGCAGCTTCCTCTTCCACAACCCAGTCATAACCGCGCTCTTCCAATTCCAGCGCCAACTCTTTCGGGCCAGTCAAGATAATTCTACCGGCTTCCATGACGTGAATAAAATCAGGAATAATGTAATTCAGCAACCGCTGATAGTGAGTAATTACCAACATCGAATTTTCAGCAGTTGACAACTGATTCACACCGCCGGCGACAATCTTGAGAGCGTCGATATCCAAACCCGAATCAGTTTCGTCTAAAATAGCTAACCTCGGTTCCAACAGCGCCATTTGCAAAATTTCATTCCGCTTTTTCTCGCCGCCGGAAAAACCCTCATTAACGCTGCGGCCTAAAAAAGAATCATTCATCTTGACAATATCCAGCTTTTCCTCGATTAAATCTTGGAAATCAAAAGCATCCAATTCTTCCAAGCCGCGATGTTTGCGGTGAGAATTGTAAGCCACGCGCAAGAAATCCAGATTGCTAACGCCGGGAATTTCTAAAGGATATTGGAAAGCTAGGAATACGCCCGCCAAAGAGCGTTCTTCCGGCGCTAATTCCAGCAAATTTTGGCCCAGAAAAGTAACTTCTCCGCCCGTTACTGTATAAGCAGGATGACCCGCTAATATCTTGGATAAAGTGCTTTTTCCCGAACCGTTCGGACCCATAATCGCGTGAATTTCACCCGATTTAATTTCCAGATTTAAACCCTTAAGGATTTGGGTATCTTCCACATTCGCAGTTAAATCGCGGACGGATAGCACCACTTGACTATTTTCAACAATCATCTATTTTTTTCCTTTTCCTCAATGCACTTTACAGTTTTTTCTTCTCGTTCTTCTCGTTCCTAGGCTCTGGCTATTACTGACCACTTAACGTTAAACCTACCGTCTCTCTTGTTTGTATCGAAGTCTCGATCCCCCCTAACCCCCCTTAATAAGGGGGGGACAAGAGTGTTCTTAAAGTACCCCTTAATAAGGAAGGGGGGACACAAGAAGTCTTCTCAAAGTACCCCTTTTTAAGGGGGATCTAGACTCGAATAAAAGCGACATTTATTATGGCTTGCAGTCTTAAGTTGTCACCGCTGGACTCGGCCTGGAAGGGTTTCTTGCGCGCGAAAATTATCCGACACTTCCTTCTAGCTTCAGACTCAACAGCTTATCAGCTTCCGCCGCAAATTCCATCGGTAACTGATTGAAAACATCTTTACAGAAACCGCTAATCATCATCGAAATAGCATTTTCGGCGGAAATTCCCCGCTGTGCGAAGAAGAACAATTGCTCTTCCCCAATTTTAGAAGTAGAAGCTTCGTGTTCCACTTTAGCAGTGTGGTTCTGCACTTGAATATAAGGGAAAGTATTCGCCTGAGCGTTATCCCCAATCAGCATCGAATCGCACTGAGAGTAATTTCGAGAGCCTTTAGCATTGGGCCCCATTTTCACCAAGCCGCGATAGCTGTTGGATGAATTTCCCGCCGAAATTCCCTTAGAAATAATCGTGCTGCGAGTGTTTTTGCCAACGTGGATCATTTTGGTACCGGTGTCAGCTTGCTGCTTGTTATTTGTCAGCGCTACGGAGTAAAATTCGCCCACCGAGTTGTCGCCGACTAACACGCAACTGGGATATTTCCAAGTAATCGCGGAACCGGTTTCTACTTGTGTCCAAGAAATCTTAGAATTGACTCCTTGACACAAACCCCGTTTCGTCACGAAGTTGTAAATGCCGCCTTTGCCGTTGGCGTCGCCAGCGTACCAGTTTTGCACTGTGGAGTATTTGATATCCGCATTGTCCATTGTTACCAATTCCACGACAGCCGCGTGCAGTTGATTAGTGTCAAACATCGGGGCGGTGCAGCCTTCTAGGTAAGACACAGAACTGTTTTCTTCTGCAACAATTAGGGTGCGCTCGAACTGGCCGGAATCTCCGTTGTTGATGCGGAAATAGGTTGACAATTCCATTGGGCATTTGACGCCTTTGGGAATGTAAACAAAGGAACCGTCGCTGAATACGGCGGAGTTGAGGGCTGCGAAAAAGTTATCGCCGACTGGTACGACGCTGCCGAGATATTTTTCTATTAATTCGGGATAATCTTTGACGGCTTCTGAAATGGAACAGAAAATAACACCATCTTTGGCTAACTTTTCTCTAAATGTTGTGGCAATTGAAACGCTGTCGAAAACGGCATCGACGGCAACATTTCCGAGCCGTTTTTGTTCGGAGAGGGGAATGCCTAGTTTCTCGAAGGTTTCTAGCAGTGTCGGGTCTACTTCGTCCAAACTGTTGAGCTTTTTGGGCTTTTGTTTGGGCGCGGAATAGTAGATAATTTGTTGGTAGTCGATCGCGGGATAGTTGACGTGGGGCCAAGTGGGCTCGGTCATTGTCAGCCACTTCCGGTATGCTTTGAGGCGGAATTGCAGCATGAATTCCGGTTCGTTTTTCTTAGCGGAAATCAGGCGGACTACATCTTCGCTCAAGCCGCGGGGGATGGTGTCTGACTCGATGTCGGTGACGAAACCGTATTTATACGGCTGGTTGACTAAGGTTTTGACTGTGGTAGAACTCATTATTTTGCGTGTTCAGTGTTCTAGATAATGCTCTCTGGATGGCAGACGGGGCAATGCCTGTCTGGGCTTGAGCGAGTTCTGCTGGACTGCTCTGGGAAGTTAAACAACAATTTTGTTGCTTTACTATATTTTAAGCTACATTAACAATAGTGATATTGTCAAAGTCAAATTAATAATTTTTTGTGAAGATGATGGAGACTACTCAGCAGACTTCCACGAAACAAGACATCCTGCAATATTTGCTCAAGGGGGGGCAGGGGACGGCTCTTGAGTTGGCGGAGTCTTTGGATATCAGTCCGCAGGCGATTCGCCGTCACTTGAAGGATTTGGAAGCGGAGGGGCTGATTCAGTATCAGTCGGTTCAGGCTGGGATGGGGCGGCCGCAGCACATTTATGAGCTTACCAGTCAGGGGCGCGATCGATTCCCGAATCGTTATGGTGATTTTGCTGTCTCTTTTCTGGATACGTTGGCGGAAACCGTCGGCCGCGAGCAAGTGATTACTATCTTGCAAAAACAGTGGCAGCGCAAGGCGACGGAGTATCGGCGGCTGGTGGGTGCGGGTTCGCTGCAAGAGAGGGTGACTAAGTTAATGGAACTCCGCAGGGCTGAAGGTTATATGGCTGAGTGTTATCCTGTAGAATCGGTAGAGGTTGGGATCTGCGATCGCACTGGTTTGGGCGATCGATTTGTGTTGATGGAACACAATTGCGCGATTTCTAATGTTGCTGAAACTTTTCCGAGTGTCTGCGGTAATGAGTTGGAAATGTTTGCAGCGGTTTTGCCGGATTGTATTGTGGAGCGAACTCACTGGATTATTGATGGGGAACACCGCTGCGGTTATTTGATTGCCAGAAGGAAGGAAGAAGTTCGGCAACGGATTTTGTAACGGATGTAACGGATGTCACGCATGGAAGTTCGACAACGGATGAGTGTAACGGATGTCACGGATGTCACGGATGTCACGGATTACCGATTACCGATTAGCAATTACTAATTTTTAATATATGGAACCGCTAGCAGATTTTTTAAAGCCGGAAGAGTGCGCCGAAGTTGATATGGCGCTGCTGTCGTCGAAGGAAAAGTTTTCGGCGCGGCTGGCAATTTATGCTTTGAGGGTGCTCAAGCAAATTGCTGGGGAGACTGGGAAGCCGGTGGCTGAGGTGACTAATGGGCAGGTGATGGATTGGATTAAGAATGATGAGAGTATTAAAGGGTCGATCGAACTTGATGCTAGTTTTGAAAACTTTTTTACGAATTTGGTGGTGGCGTCTTTGCGGCCTTTGAGGCAAATTGCGACAGAAGCCGAGCTCCCGATAGAACAATTAACAGTTAAGCAGGTCGTGGCGTGGTTTGTGAAGGACGGGAAGATTCGCAGAGAGCAGGGAACCGAGGCGGCGTTTTTGGATTTGTGAGTTAAAGGTCGAGCGGCCCACCCCCAAACCCGGCCTCAAACCCCTATAATTCCAGCGGTTTCGGGCGATCAAAAAAAACTTTTGACAAAGGGGTTGACAGCCTGGGGAAAACTTGATAAGGTAATTAAGTCGAGCGAAAGAGATGCAGCGCATCAAACTAAACGCAGACACAGGATTAAAAGTTTTCAAAGCTTTCCTGGTGCTTATGATGTAATGGAACCACTCCGATCCATCCCGAACTCGGTTGTTAAACGTTGCTATGGCGAAGATACTCGGCGGGTCACTGCCCGGTAAAATAGCTCAGTGCCAGGTTAATAATAAATTAAAGCTCTTTTCCCGCAACAACGGAAAAGGGCTTTAGTTTTTTGGTGAGTTATTAAGCATCTATACCACAGCAAGTCTTGCGCCCTTTGTAGAAATCTCAATATTCTCTACCAGGAACAGATTTTGGGTCGATCGAACTTGATTCGAGTTTTGAAAACTTTTTTACGAATTTGGTAATTGCGTCTTTGCGGCATGAGAGGCAAATTGCGACAGAAGCTCCGCTATTGGAGGCTGTTTCGGGCGAGCAAAAAAACTTTTGACAAAGGGGTTGACAGACCGGGGAAAACTTGATAAGGTAATTAAGTCGAGCGAAAGAGATGCAGCGCATCAAGCTTAAAATTAAGCTAAACGCAGACACAGGATTAAAAGTTTTCAAAGCTTTCCTGGTGCTTATGATGTAATGGAACCACTCCGATCCATCCCGAACTCGGTTGTTAAACGTTGCTATGGCGAAGATACTCGGCGGGTCACTGCCCGGTAAAATAGCTCAGTGCCAGGTTAATAATAAATTAAAGCTCTTTTCCCGCAACAACGGAAAAGGGCTTTAATTTTTTGGTGAATTATTACTCATCTACACAAAAGCTGGTCTTGGGCCCTTTGTAGAAATCTCAATATTCTGGGTCAGCAGCAGATTTGTGGTCGATCGAACTTGATGCGAGTTTTGAAAACTTTTTTACGAATTTGGTAATTGCGTCTTTGCGGCCGTTGAGGCAAATTGCGACAGAATCTGAAAGCGCGATCGAACAATTAACAGTTAAGCAGGTCGTGGCGTGGTTTGTGAAGGACGGGAAGATTCGCAGAGGACAGGGAACTGATGCGGCGTTTTTGGATTTGTGAGTTAAAGGTCGATCGACTCCACTGGCAAATAATACCTCAAACTCGGCTATTGGGGGCTGTTTCGGGCGATCGAAAAAAAGTTTTGACCAAGGGGTTGACAGACAGGGGAAAACTTGATACAGTAATTAAGTCGAGCGAAAGAGATGCAGCGCATCAAGCTTAGAATTAAGCGGAACGCAGACACAGGATTAAAAGTTTTCAAAGCTTTCCTGGTGCTTATGATGTAATGGAACCACTCCGATCCATCCCGAACTCGGTTGTTAAACGTTGCTATGGCGAAGATACTCGGCGGGTCACTGCCCGGTAAAATAGCTCAGTGCCAGGTTAATAATAAATTAAAGCTCTTTTCCCGCAACAACGGAAAAGGGCTTTAGTTTTTTGGTGAGTTATTAGTCATTCTCTTTATGGCTTAGCGGTTGAAACCGCTGCTAAACAAACGAAGTCCGCCTCCGCGGACTAAAGAATAAAGAGGTTATTAAATCAGGATTTGGTATCATCTCCTGCAAGCATCGCTCATGAACTAGCTCTTGCACAACCATCCGCCTTGGACTAAAGTTAGTTTATGGACTTAGTTTTTTAAGAGCATGGAAACTGTAAATATCCATGTGAATTAGGAGTTTAAAATTTTAATTTATTGGACAAGAAATAGTGAAACCTATTAGATTAACTAATCATGCCCAGGAACAAGCGATTGAAAGAGGTACTAATGAAGCCGAAATTATTGATACCATTATGACAGGTAATCGACAACTTGCTAAAAATGGTAGGTACAAATATCAAGCTACTTTTCAGTATAATAATGATTGGCAGGATAAGTTCTATTCTCTCAAGAAAGTAGTACCTATTGTTGCCGAGACTGATACTGAGTTAGTTGTTATCACAGTGTATACATTTTATTTTTGAGGTAAAAGTTTATGAAGATTAGTTATGATTCCGAAATTGATGCTCTCTACATTAGACTTGTAGAAGGTAAGCATCAGTGTCGTACTTTACAGTTAACTGACGAAATCGCTTTAAATATTGGGGAAAATGAGTTATTGGTAGGGATAGAAGTTTTAGATGCTACACAGGTTTTAGGTAGTGGAAATGTACCTAATGTAGTGCTAGAAAATATAGCTTTTACTGTAGCTTAAATAGGGAAATCAATCGCTACCTGTGTAAATATAAGTAAGGATGAGTGGAAAAATGATCCGTACTTTTGATGCAAAATCTTATACATATTTACTTGTTCGGTATCAACCAAAACCGATCGCAAATGAAGCAGAAAACGAGGCCGCGATCGCTCTCGCTTGCGAACTGGAACACCGCCCTATGCGATCGCTGGAGGAAGAGCTATTTCTGGAGCTTTTGATAACGCTGATTGAAAAATTTGAATCTGAAAATTATCCAATTCCTGCAGGAAATGCTGCTTCAATGTTGCAACATTTAATGGATGCGAGAAATTTGGACAAATCTGATTTGATTCCTGTTTTAGGAACGGAAACAGAGGTTGATAAAGTTTTTGTTAGCGGAAGGGCGATCGAAATAGATGAAGCCAGAAAATTAGCCGATTTTTTCCAAGTTGATATTAGTTTGTTTCTTTAAGGGCGAGCTGCTACTTGTTGAGTAGGAGTTGCTGATATTCGCTCTCCTGCTGATTAATCATTTGTTTTAAGCGTTCGTGATCGATTTAAGTGATAACTAAGGTGATCGCTACCTGTGCAAGTAATTTTATTTCCTAAGCTCTCCAAACTTAACCTTTTTAAGGTGTTCATATCTATTCTGCAATTCTCGAAATTTATTTTCAATCAAGGGATGAATTCTTTCAGGAAATGGCTCATTCAGGTCAATTGGGTTAAATCTTTGAAGTTCCTTTATAGAACGGATTGTTTTATAAATTGCAACGTGCTTGATATACTTCAGCAACTCATTTATCAACTCTTTGCTGTCATTGGAATTTTCTGCTAAATGTATTTTAGATTCTATAATCTCAACTATTTCTTGGTGATTCTTAAGGATGAACTCTTTTTCTATAGCTTCACTTGCAGATTCGGGTAAAACATTTTTTTCAGCGCTCAAAGACTTTATTCGTTTCCACATTACATTATCTTTTTCTAATCTTAAATATATAGGCCAGTAAAACTCGGAAATCTGTCTTTCTATAAGTTCCAGTTCTGCATTGTATTGGGCTATAGCAATCTGATCTTCTAATATAGAGATTTGTTGCTTTTGTTGATTTTCAAGTTCAGCAATTAATTGTCTCTGGTGATATTTTTCGTTAGTCTCGTTCTTAAATATCTCGAATCTTTTATTGAGCCAATAACCTGCTGCTAAAACGATACCGCCAATTAAAACTTTGTCAATAACTAATTCAATTATTTTGTCAGAAAGCTCCACCATTTAATGATTCTCCTTTAGGAATGCTTCACACTTGAATAATTTAACTCCATAAACCAAAAGCTTCCGCCTACTTGAGCCTTGCTGCCCACAGATAGCCTTCTTAACTAAGCCCCCAGCTCAAAGGTCTAACTATTAATCCATACTCATCTATAGCAAGTCTATTTGAGTCGTGAATGTAAAACAACCTGAAACGCTTGTGATGATTGAATCGATTGTTTACAAATCAAATGGTTTTGCTATAGTCCATTAAAGCACAAATACCCAATGTCAGCAACAGAATACCTGCCGCAGCTATGACCATAACCGCTGAAGGTCATAGGCATCAAAAGCCACATCGCGACTAACCAAAACAAGGGAACGATTAATCGCCTGTGCTACCAAAATGCGATCGAAAGGATCTCGATGATGCAGCGGCAAGTTAAGATAGCACTCTGTATCAGAGAATGTGATAGGCAAAACCTCTATTTTTAGTTGTTGCAACACTTCCTCTAACTCAGAGAATGAGTTTTGCAAGCTAAGTTTTCCTAAACCAAGCTTAATGGAAATTTCCCATAAGCTGGCGATACTCAACCTGAGAGCGTTACTTGGATCTTCAATAATTTCTCCTGCTTGAGAACTTAATTGTTTACTGTCTTCCAAGTACCAGAGCAAAGTATGGGTATCCAGTAGAATATTCATGTTTACATATAATCCTTTAAATCTTCTAGAGGTTCATCAAAATCATCAGACATCCAGATTTTACCTTTCCAAATACCAAGTCCGCCTCGCTTTGTCGGCTTTTCTTGGGTTGAGTTTTTAGCCTGCTTTTCAATCAAAAACTCAATGTAATGAAGCACTTCTGTCTGAAGAGACTCAGGGAGTTCTGCTAATTTTTCTAAAATGACTGGCTGTATCATGATTTCTTCTCGCGATCGATACCCATCTACTCCATTAAAGCACTAACACCCAAAGTCAGCAACAGAATACCCCATTATTTAGATTCCTGGACGCACTCCGACCAAAAAAACCGGGTTTTTTTACGAAAAGATCGTTCCCGCCCACAGATTCGCTAAAAAACCCGGTTTCTGAACCCCCATGCGTAAGTCCTAATGTAGTGCGATCGCCCCCGCCTCCCCCCGATCGCCCCCGCCTACCAAATTGCGATCGCACTAACACCATCATAATTGTGCAACTTGCCTAAAATTACCCGATCGACTATTGTTCCTAGTAGATATCATCTTGATATAACAACCGACCAAAACATGACAGCAATATTACCGCCTTGGATAGTTTTAGACTCCCTATTGCACAACTGGCTACTAGAAGATATCGGTAGGGGCGATCGCACAACATCGGCCTTATTTCCCGCAAACAGCATCCAGGGTACAGCTAAATGGATTGTCAAAGAAGATGGAGTCATTGCCGGATTGCCAATTGCCGATCGCACATTTAAACTTTTAGACAGCAGCCTCAGTTTCATCCCCCAAGTACCAGAAGGGAAACTGTGCGAAAAAGGAGAAGTAATCGCCGAGATTTCCGGCAATTTCGATGCGCTGCTAACCGGAGAAAGAGTAGCATTAAACTTGGCAATGCGTTTGAGCGGCATCGCTACTTTGACTCAAAAATATGTTGACAAAATTGCCGATTTGCCCGTGCAATTAGTGGATACGCGCAAGACAACGCCGGGATTGAGATTGTTGGAAAAATACGCAACTCAAGTCGGCGGTGCTTGCAATCACCGGATGGGATTAGATGACGCGGTGATGATTAAAGACAATCACATTGCGGCGGCTGGGGGAATTGCAGATGCGATCGCCCTAATTCGCAATTCTATCCCCTATCCGCTGACGATCGAAGTCGAAACCGAAACTCTCGCTGAGGTAGAGACAGCTTTGCAGCACAAGGCGGATATTATCATGTTAGATAATATGTCCTGTGATTTGATGCGGCAGGCTGTGGCAATAATTCGCCAAAAGAGCGATCGGGTAAAAATTGAAGCTTCCGGCAATGTTACTTTAGAAACAATTAGAAGTGTAGCCGAAACCGGAGTTGACTATATTTCTACCAGTGCTCCGATTACGCGATCGACTTGGCTGGATTTGAGCATGAAAATTAATAGTCATTAGTCATTAGTCAGCAGTCATTAGTGAGAGAAAATATGGCTAATACCAAATCAGGATTTAATACCCATTTTACTCTTTAGCCCCCTTCTGCTCGGATTTCGTGGACTCTTAAGCGATTTGAATCGCCGAAAAATTCAAGAGGCAACTTATCTCTTAGCTAATGACTAATGACTAAGGACTAATGACTCTTAACGATTACTTAGAGATAAAATGAACCCAAAAATTCCCGTCAGGCATACACACGCTGCGGATTAAGCGATAGGGATAGTGCAAGTAGGCACCGCTGACACTTGTATCGTAGCCACTTCCTAACCACTCACCATAGGGATCGTGGACGAAGAATCCCTCGCTGTCGTAGCCTGATGCAACTATAATGTGACCGAAAGACGTAAAGTATCCGTGGATGACAGCGGGATTTCCGGTGGCGAGCCAATCTTGAACGTCATCAATAGTTGCATTCTCGGTAAAGAAATCTTGAGCGCCGTAATCTCTAACAATCTTTGCTAAATCGTAGGGGTCCCAGCGACTGTAACCTTTGGCGATCGCATATTCGTAAAGTTCGTCTTCATATTGCCCGGTTTGTTTGCGCCGTGGCACCCTCAAAAAGTCCATACACATCGCTAATGAAGTTACATTGCAAGAACCTGTAGGATTATTCAAGTTATCCAGTTGCGATAGATAAGGAATGCCAAGCCTGACCGTTGGAGGATTCGGTTTGGGATAAAACAGAACGCTGTCTTGAGTAACTTGAGCGTGTGCTCCGAAAACATACCAAATTCCTGAATCTTTGAAAGACTCGTTGCGGAGAGCAACTCTGATGTGACCGCGAGCCGGGGCAAAAGCCAAGATTTCAAACTCTTTTCCGGCTGGTATTACTTGTTTTTCCGAGTCCTGAAGTTGAGAAGACGCCAGCGGTTTTGATTTAAAAATAGTGTCTCTGAGCGTTTTCAGGATCAGGGGATGTGTGGGAATCTCCTCTGGTTTGGTTTCAATCAGCTTTTTGGCTGTGACTGCTCCCAAAAAACCCGCTTCGCCGCACTTCATCAGAGTTTGAAATCGGTGGAGGGTGGCGGTAGAGAGAGGGCCAAAAATTCCGTCTACGGGAGGCTTCAGTAAACCCAGGTCAATGAGGCGGCTTTGAATTTGGGCACTGAGTTCGTCGTCTGCAGCAATTGCTTTGGCATCGTACCTAATGTTTGAGTTGAGAAAGTTTTGTAATTTCATGCTTGCGTGCCCCTGTCAATCGATTTTAGATTTTAGATTTTAGATTTTAGAATTACGATGCCGATCAATCCGGTTTTCCGAGACTACATTGCTGAGTCGTCAATAATTCCCCGTTTATCGTCTCATAAAATTACGGTAATTTTGCCGCTCACTCGATTTTAGATTTTAGATTTTAGATTTTAGATTTTAGATTTTAGATTTTAGATCGCCGATAAACCCGGTTTCCCTCGACTAAATTGCTTGCTCGTCAAAAATTCCCAGTTTATCGTCTCCTAAAATTACGGTAATTTTGCCGATCGCACGTACCTTAAAGGCTTCATATTAATTATTTGATACAAAACCTTCAAGGCGCGGGCCGATCGAATTTCACGCACTATTGACTAAAAATCCCTCGTGCGAGTTGACATTGTTTCTGCCGAATCCCGAATGCTGTTGGATGCCTCAAAAGCAGAGGGATGGCAGAATTTCCCTGTTGAGGCGAAGTCAGATTTATGCTTCGTCGGGGCGAATTACCACAACACCCATTGCGTCGGGAGAGAGATATTTGACGGCGGCTTCTCGGAGATCCTCGGCAGTCTGAGCTTGGATGCAAGCGGCATAGTTGAGGGCGGGAGCGATATCTCCTACCATCGACTGATAGTAACCGTACAAACTTGCTCGATCGCTCGGAGTTTCGTTACCAAAGATAAACCGATTTGCTACTTGAGTGCGGATGCGGGAAATTTCGGCATCTGTCACCAGTTCGGTTTGGAGAGTGCGGATGTGTCCGACGATCGCAGCTTCCACTGCTGCCAAGTTTTCTGTCGGTAGTTGAGCGGAAATTGAGAATACACCGCCAAGTCGCTGAGTCATGTTGCTGACCGAAATTGACGAAACTAGCCCTTTTTCTTCGCGCAAATCCTGAACCAAGCGAGTTGTGCGGCCGTGTCCCAATATTGTTGCCAAAACGTCGAGGGCATAAGTTTCGGACATTTCCATGAAACCTGGCACTCGCCACATCACGATCAGTCGGGCTTGCTGAAGGGCAGAGTCTACAAATTCGCGGCGGACTGTTTCTGTAAACGGCGACTCTTGGCCGTAGTTCAGGATTTGGGATTCTGGGTGGAAGTTGCTGACAGCAGGCACATTTATTTTGTTGTTTTGTGCTGTACTTTTTGCTGCAAAACTGTCTGCGACAATTTCTATTAGTTGATCGACTGGCAAATTGCCGACAGCTACGGCTGTCATCGCCCCTGGGTGATATCTGCTGGTGTGGAAATCCCGCATTTGTTGGGCTGTCAACTGTTCGATTACCGCAGTCGGGCCGAGTACCGGTCGCTTGTAGGGCAGGACTTCAAATGCTAATTCCATCGATCGCTGATAGGTGCGGCGGCGGGGATTGTCTTCCGATCGTCTAATTTCTTCTAAGACTACCAGCCGTTCTCGATCGAAGGCGTCGTCGGGAATGCTCGCATTCAGCAACACATCGACTTGCAGAGGAGCTAGTTCGGCAAAATCTTTAGGAGCTGTGGTGATGTAATAGTTAGTGTAATCTTGGCTGGTGGCTGCATTGGTGACAGCGCCGCGTTGCTCGATCGCGCGCTCAAATTCTCCACTGGGAATGCTCGGAGTTCCCTTAAAAATCATGTGTTCTAAAAAGTGAGCCATGCCGTTAATGTCGTCTGGTTCGACGGCTGAGCCTAAATTGAGCCACACGCTGAGGTTAACAGCATCGACTGGCAAGTGTTCGGCTATAACGGTGAGGCCGTTGGGGAAATGGCGGATTGTTGGGGCGTTGAGGGGCGATCGGGCTGAGGTTTTGAGCAGGGTTGATGTCATTTGGCTTTTAAATTGATCTTGTTCTCTATATCTTAAAGGGTCTTTAAGGAAGAGCTCAGGCATTGGGCATTGGGGCAAAAAATGCGACTTTGGGTATGGAGGGTAATGCACGCACCGAGTTTTTCGTATCCCTAGAGCAAGTCCTGTTAACGTATTTCTGCGAGCGCGATCGTTAATTTATCCTAATAGTTGCCCAAGTCCTCAGTTTTTTTGGTGACAGCATTCGATGGAAAATCGAAGATTGAATAACAACTTAGTATTTCCACAAGCAGCTTTTCAACGATTTTGGCGATCAACTTCGGGGAAAATCGGCTTAATTTTGACTCTAGCGCTGATGATATCGGCACTGTTAGCCCCCGTACTTGCTCCTTACGATCCGGCGGTCGATCGAGATTATTTGTCGCGCTTAGTGGCTCCTAGCGCTAAGCATTGGTTGGGCACCGACGGTTTGGGGCGAGATTTGTTAGTGCGGGTGTGGCACGGATTGGGAATATCTTTACTCGTCAGCCTGGTTTCTGTGGGTGTGGGTTTAATTTTGGGAGCGCTTTTGGGGCTGGTGGCCGGGTATTTTCGGGGGTTGCTGGAAATTGCGATCGGCACTTTGGCGGATATTTTGCTAGCTTTTCCTTCGATTTTACTGGCGATCGGCGTTGTTACGGTCACCGGGCCGAGCCTGCAAAGCGTAATTATCGCCGTCAGCCTCGTGCAAATTCCGATTTACATCCGTTTAACTCGCAGTATGGTGCTGTCTCTGCGGGAACAAGAATTTGTTTTGGCTGTCAAGGCCTTGGGCGCCAGCGACTTGCGGATTATTTTTCGCCACATTTTGCCGGGAAGTCTGGCGCCTCTAGTTGTACAAGCAACTCTTTCTACTGGTACGGCGACACTAGAAGCTGCTGGTTTGGGTTTTTTGGGTTTGGGCGCACAGCCGCCGGTTCCTGAGTTGGGGACGATGCTTTCGGATGCTTTTAAGGGCGGATACGCTCTTTCTTCTCCTTGGACGATCGTGTTTCCAGGTTTGCTGATTACCTTGACTGTTCTTGGTTTCAACCTTTTGGGCGATGGCCTGCGAGACGTTTTAGATCCCAGAGGGAATTAGAGAGGGAGTGGGGGAATTTATACTTTTTCGTTTTGCCTTCTGCCTTTTACCTTCTGCCTTCTTCCCTCTGCGCCCTCTGCGCCCTCTGCGGTTCATCCCCTCTTCCTTCCTCCTCCCTCTAAAATCTAAAATCTAAAATCTAAAATCTAAAATCGACCGACTTGACTGCTGTCACGATCTACGCGAAACTTTACATACAACTGATGTATTGCTTCTACCTATTAATAAGTTCTGTTAAGTTGTGACTCAAAACCTATCAATTAGTCAAAATTGATATAGCGCTTTGTCAGTCAGCCAACTCTCAAGAAGCTACTTCAGGAGGCATCGTCCCTGGCTTGCTGGTGTCGGTGTCTGTTCTCAATATTCCTATTCAGTCAGCCCGCATTATGGAAACACTAGAGTTTGTGATCTATCCAGATGGCCGCGTACAGGAAACCGTCACCGGCATTGTCGGTGCTTCCTGTGCTGAGGTAACGGCTGCAATTGAAGCTCAGCTCGGCGTGGTGCTTCATCAAGAGTCAACATCTGAATATTTCACGCAAGCGCTGCATCAGTCAGCCGAAGCGACCGCCCAAGTGGCTTTTAGCGATTGGTAATTTTTTTGTTGAGTTCACTTAAATTTTTTTGGAACCACCATGTCACATTTTAGCCAAATTAAGACCCAGATCCGCAATTTGAATTCTTTGGAAGCTGCTTTAACTGACTTGGGTATTGACTGGAAGTCTGGCCCAACTGAGGTGCGTGGCTATCGCGGCTTAACCAGCACCGCTGAGGTCGTGATTGAGCAAAAAAACGGCTACGACGTAGGTTTTAGCTGGAACGGGACTGAGTATGAATTGGTGGCTGACTTGCAATTTTGGCAGCAAGCTTGGTCTGTAGACCGTTTTCTGAATAAGGTGACTCAGCGCTACGCTTACCATACTGTGGTGAATGAAAGCGCTAAGCAGGGTTTCCAAATTTCTGAGCAAAAGCAAAATCAAGACGGTTCGCTCCGCTTGGTGGTGCAACGCTGGTGCGCTTAATAATTTTTCGAGATTTTTGCAATCTTGTTTCATCAAAGTCCGCCTGCGCGGACTTATTTACTATTGTGGGGGTCTAAATGTCTGAGCTTTCTGGACTCGGAATAGATACAGCAATCGATCGCTCTGGTTTAGAGCCGGAGTTGGGGGGATTTTTGCGGGATGCGCCCGATCGCTCTGGTTTGGAACCGGAGTTGGGCGGGGTGTTGCGCCAAAAAGGTGTCTATGTTGATGAAATTACCTGCATTGGCTGCAAGCACTGCGCTCACGTTGCTCGCAATACTTTTTATATTGAACCGGATTACGGTCGATCGCGCGTAGTTCGACAAGACGGGGATTCTGAAGAGTTGATTGCTGAGGCGATCGACACTTGTCCGGTGAATTGCATTCACTGGGTTGATTACACCGAACTCAAGAATCTGGAAGAAGAACGCAAGGATCAGGTGATTCCTGTCGTTGGTTTTCCGGTGGATTTTGCGATGGTTAAGGCAGGTATTCGCCAGCGACAAAAGAATAAGTTGCGCGATCGTAAGTTCAAAGGTAGCCATTGAAATCCCCAATTCACATCCGCAGCTTGAAACCTGTGGCTCAAACAACAAAAACAGCCCGCGCGGGCTGTTTTTTGTATACATTGTATAGTCAAATTTAT
This sequence comes from Microcoleus sp. w1-18aA5, assembly GCF_036701705.1. Lineage (NCBI taxonomy): Bacteria > Bacillati > Cyanobacteriota > Cyanophyceae > Oscillatoriales > Microcoleaceae > Microcoleus > Microcoleus sp. w1-18aA5. Next base: position 38,495 of record NZ_JAUPTE010000029.1, read on the forward strand.
TTGAGAGGATGGTGCTCAGCGAGAATTTTCTCAACTCTAGCTTCGTCGATTCTGGCAGTTAATGTTGTTGCCTCGTTGTTATCGCGAATGGTTTTTGCTAAAGTAAAAGACGAGCCGACTGAAAAAGTTAAACCCATACCCATAAAAGCTTTTTGCCAGGGGTCTACCTGTAAATAAATGATACCTACAGTAGTTGCGGAAAGGGCAAGAATAAAAGAAACCCAGCACTGAAGTATCCAAGCATTAGTATCTTTTTGGCGTATGATTTGTTTCTGCATAGTGCCTCGAAGTCAAATATATCTTTTGGTTGATTAACTTAAAGAATAGATAGCGTGAGTGAAGCGGTCAGGAGAGGAAGGGACAGTTTCGATAAGTGAACAGTGCGATCGGGCTTTTTACTAAAAACTATAACGCTGTAGATAGGGTTTGATGCTCTCGAAGGACTGGGTGGGAGTAGACAGTTGAAAAACTGGACTAAGGGAGATTGATTTGGGATGATTTACTCACTGGTTTTAGGGAGCATTCTCAAAAGTTCTTTTTGGTTCTTGCAGGGCTTTACCAAACCAGACTGGTACACCTTAGCGATGAAAGGTGCTTGATTCCCCCGAATAAATCGTTGCATATTTTCTAAGGCATTTACAAAAGCTTGTGCCACTACAACTCCAGAAACATCGCCTCCGACAAATGCAAAAAGCCTGACATTGCCTTGAGCCACGGCTAATAACTCCAAAGAACGGGTAGCGATTTTCTTGTCCTTTGTTAGTACCACCCAATTGTCCTTTCCAACTATCCTCAGCCAATCCTCATCATTCATTTTTGGATGAAAATGATCGTCGTGAATTTCTACTGTAGCCCCCACATTTCGGAGTGAATCTGCCAGTTTCGTTCCTAAACATCTGTCTATGAAAAATATCTCATTCATGCTGCTACTAGCGGAAGTTCGCAGCGAATACCTTCCTCAATTTGGAGCCGATCGCAATTGTAGTCTTCGGCAAGTTCATCGATGGAATCCCCAGCTTTGTAACGTTCCGCAAGCATAGCTGTGGGAATGCCAGTTCCAGCTAAAACTGGGCGGCCAAAGGAGATTCTGGGGTCAATCATCACTGTTTTAGGTTCGTCGGCACCTGGTAGCTTCGTGAAAGGGTAGAGTTTGAGGGGTAATCCAGCTTCATCTCGTACAATGCGATCGAAATAAGTTTTTAGAATCTGTCTTGCTTCCTGTTCCCTGTCGGATGCTGCAAGCTTCTGTCCGAATCTCTCAAACAAAAGAGCTATTCCCTCGCTTTGAAACTCAATTCCACCGTATAATTGAGGAGTCGAAAGATGATCGTTGATGTAGTCGAGTTCAGTGCTAAGTTGTTTTCGGGAGAAGCCAGTAGCCTTAAAAATGGCAATCAAGACATGAGCCTCTACCAAATTTGTGAAAGAAAGTAGTGTAGTTTTGGACTGGGGAAGCAGTTCAAAATTGTTGGGGTGAGGTAACTTAATCAGTGGCTCAAAGAAGCGCTTGTCTGCTTTTGTTTTCGAGAACCAGCCACCAACCCAATCTCGCAACCTATCCTTCCGCAGCCTGAGATATTGCGCTGCTTGAGGGATAGAATATATAGGAATCTCGCGCGGATCGAAGTTGTTAGTATCAAGCATAGCAGTTGTCCTAATCCTAAATACTTATATGTTTGCACAGTTCGCGGGCGATCGCAAAAATCTCTCCCTTCCATACCCAGATACCCGACTTCTTCAAGAAATCGGGTATCTAAAGCAACCTAATTAGCTCCTAAAAGCGCTACGGATTACTTATTTTTCTGCTGAGTCTTCGCTTGTTCGATCGCAATTTCCCTCACTGCTTGGAAAGAACTCAAATTCGATGAACCCTCAATCGCCTTCACCGCCAAATCTTGAACCTGTTTTAAAGCAGAATCCAGTTGTTTCGACAAGCTAGCAAGGCGCGCATCTTGATTTTGAATTGTCTGCAACATCCCTTGAATTTGCAGTTCATAATTTTGCTTTTGCCCTTCGATATCTTTAGCAGACAAATCCGCCTTAACTTTAGCTTGATAATTGCCAATATTGCGGCCGTTATCTTTCCCGTTCTTGATATTAGCTTCCAGTTCTTTCGGGAAAGCTTCTACCTTCGCTTTAACCTCAGCATAAAGTTTTTCTCGTTCCGAAATAGATTTTTCGCGTTCCGCCCACTGTTTCTCCTGTTCTTGCTGAAACTCTTCGATTTCTTGATACAGCCTTTTCTGGCGCTGTTGGTATTCTTCGATGTCCAGATTTCGCTGAAGATTCAACTCATAATCATACAACTCTTCATCCCGCTGGCGAGCTTTTTGGTGATGCTCATTGCGTTCTTTAACGGCCAACTTGTGGAGTTCTTGCTCTTTTTCCCAAGCTTGCCGGCGTTCCACCAATTCCTGTTCAACAGTTTCGCGTTGTTCGCTGAGTTCGCCAGCAAAAGTTTTCGCGCTTTCTTCGTACTGTTGAATTAAATTGTCCAGCGTATCCTCTGCAACATCTTCTAAACTGTGCAACTCTTGCAGTTGTTGAATTTCCTCACCCACTGTGCGCCGCAATTCTTCGACTTTAGCAGCTTCCGAAGTTAATTTTTCCGACAACTCGCTGACAGCACCACCAAAGCCAAATTGCAGCAAAATCAAATTGTCGATTGTAGACTGCATTTTTTGTGAATTTTGAGTTAAAGCCATTGATTTTTGTGCCTCCCCAATAGGTTTTTCGGGGACTGATGTTTGCTTTTGGGAAGCGTTTAGCTGTTGGATTTGCAATTCTAACTGCGCTTTTTCTTGCGCTGCTTCCTTGTACGCTTCTAAGATTTCCGCCTTGGTGCTTTTGTCGCTAACTTTTTTGTTCATGACTTTTCATTTCTTAATAAGGTGGAAAATTTATGTCATTTTTTCGTAAGGTGTGTATTGCACACCCTACTAGGTTTTAAGCTTTGCTGGCAAAAGCTTTCATTGCCAAATCTTGCGCTTGGTTCATCGTGGCTTGCAGTTGCGCGGATATTTCGGCAATTTGTTGGGTTTGTCGCTCAATTGTCTGCTGTAGAGATTGCACTTTCAATTCATATCCTTGCTTAGTGCTTTCCCATTCTTTATCCACTAAATCTGCCTTGACTTTAGCTTCGCGGGAAACTTCTTGAATTGCTTCTTCTTTGGCTTTGACATAAGCCTGTTTGAGCTCTTCTTCAAATCCGGCGGCTTTTCTTTGATTCTCTTCAAACTCCGCTTGATTGTCGCTGAGGACTTTTTCCCGTTCCACCCAATTTTTCTCTTTTTCGCGGGTAGATTCTTGCAAGTCCCGTTCTAGTTTGCGCTTCGTTTCTTCGTATTCGTCGATTTCTATTTTGTGAGTGCGCTGTAATTCGTATTGATAATCTGCTGTTTCTTCTTGGCGCTTTTTAGTGAGGAGTGCAGTTTCTTCTTGAACTGCTGCATCAAATTCTTGCTGTTCTTTTTCCCAAACCTTGCGTTTTTGGGTCGTGTCTTTTTCGATTATTTCGCGCTGGTTGGCGCTGTTTTGTTCGAGCAGGGTCAGTTTTTCTCGGTGCTCTTGAGTTAAAATGTGGAGGGCGTCTGCTACAACTCTGATTTGCTGTAACTCTTGCAATTGTGTGGCTTCAATTTCGATCGCGCGTTTTAATTCGTCTAATTTTGAAGATTCTGCCTTTAGTTTTTCCGAAAGTCCGCTGATGGTACTGCCAAAATCTAATTGCAAGTCAGCCAAGCCTTTGACGATGCTGTCAATTGTGTAGGTAGAAGCGACTTCTAGGAGTTGTTTGTTTTTGGCTTTTTCGGCTGACTGTTCTTTGGTTTCGACTTTGGATTCGATCTTTTTTTTGTCGGCTAAAATCTGCTGAAAGTTTTGCAAAATTTGGGCTTTGCTATCTTTGGCAGTTGCTATTGTCATAATGTTGGCTTCTCCTGATTATAACTTTTCGACACTTGTGACTGAAACGTTTTCAGTTATTCTAAGTTGCGGAGTTGGCTGAGAATGGAACGGTACTTGCTGGCTGCGTCGGGTTTTTCTTCTGAATTATCGCTGGCTAGCATTTTGAGAAGTTTCCAGCAGCGATCGCACCGATTACCTTCCCAGCAGGCGCACTCATCAATTATACTCAAAAGAGCGCCTTTTAGCAATTGATTTTCGGCTAACAAAGCTCGGTAATTTCGCTGGACTGATTCGGCTACTAAAGTCATGTGCTGGAAGTCTTCGGTGAGACTTTCGATGTCGTTAACTGCATCTGTCCGAATTTGGTCGAGCAGCTCAAGATTCTCTTTCAAACGGCTTTCTTGCAGGTTTGGTTTGGTTTTCAGCTTGGTTAATTTCTTCATTTCACTCTGTTGTAACAGTTATGGCAAAGGCGCGATTTAATCGCGCCTTTACAACAAAATTAGAACAAGTCAGCAGTTAATTGGTCTTCGGCTGGCGACAACGACATACTGCCGTTGGAATTCAAAGCCATAGCATCGCTTTCACCGCCAGCGTGAGCAGCCATCAAGCAGGCTACTTGCTGCGCCGGCAGGTTATCTAAACACACCATTGCCCTTGTTCCTTCTAAGTCAATCATCCGCGATTGATTGCTAGAATCTGACAAAACTGCTGCAGCTTGGTCGATCACAGCCCAATCTTTCCGCTCGTTCCAAGACCATTTCAAGCTGTAGTAGTTTATCGGTTTTACTACTCCGCTGTCGTCTGGTTTCTGACCGGAATGCTTAACAAATTCGGGAACAAAAATTCCGGTTGCAGGTTCTACGCCGCGAGATTGAACTGATGCTACCAAGCGGTTAAAATCGTTCAAGCTGCGGTTTTTGATGTATGTCACCATGACTACTCCTTGCGGTAATTCGCCACTTTCTGCGACAAACCACAGTTGACCCCACAATGTGTGCGAAGTTTGACCGAGGGAACCGAAGAATTTGGAGAATTTGAGGATTGTCATGGAACACTTGGAACCGTAGTCTGTATCGCCGATCGCCCACTGGCCACTTTGGCAATTGTTACGTACTGCGATCGGAATTTCTGGTACTAGCAAAGCATTGCTCGGTTTGGCACCAAATACTGAAAATGTAGGTCTTTCTTGTGTTTTAGTAGTCATTGTTCGTTTTTCCTTAGTTATTTATTGCTGCTTTACGGGGAACTGGTAATCCGTTAAATCTTGTACATTGCTCGTGGCCGAACTTCGATTACCTAATAAGATGTGTTGTTGCTTTTGGTTCTGGATAGGTATACTCAAGCATCGCCTCTTGTTGAGCTTTAATAATCCGCAGCGCGGCGAGCAAATGCTCTAATGTTTCTAGGTGCGCTGGGGTGAAGTGGATGCTGAAGCCTTCGCCATCCCGCGCGTAGCCGGGACAAACCAGTGAGGCTGAGCTTTGTTCTTCGTGGGTGGCGATGTATAGCCAGTCATCGTCTTCGAGCTTGTAATGCGTGTCTGTCCAGGTTCTCAGCATTTGCGATCTGCTCCTCCTTATTTGCTGCGTACAAGCGTTTTGACGCCCAGCGCTTCTCACTCCTCTGAAGTTGACGACGCTATATGTAGCGTGTGAGCTAGGCTAATTGGCACCCTTAACTCTACCAGTCCGGGTTAATTGGTTGATTAAACCGTCAACTAACCTCATGGTAGCGCGGGTTGATTTTCCCGTCAAGTATTTTGTTGAACTTTTCATCAAAACAGGCTAGAATGCTTGTCAGGAGGCGAAAAACCGTGGAACAAACATTTGGAAGACTGATCCGTCAAGCTCGCAAGGACAAAGCTTACTCACAACGTGAGCTAGCAGCTATGCTAAGTGTGGACTTTACTTATTTGTCGAAGTTGGAGAACGATCGAGCGGATTATGCGCCAAAAGAGGACGTAATCCGAGCATTAGCGCGGAATCTAGACATAAACGAAGAGGAATTGATTTTCTTGGCGGGGAGGCTGCCGCAGCAGTACGAAGCGCTGCTGAAGCAGAATCCAAAGGAAATGCAGGCTCTTTTCCGCCGGATGCAAGAAAATCCAGATTGGCTCAAACAATCTTTTGAAGCGTAAGAGAGGCCCCTCATAGTGAGTATTTTTAAACCGTATTGCTTCTATCCCAAAGAAACGATCGAGCGTTTGGCAAATGACATCTTGATGCAGATGCAGAAAACGCAAAATTTTGCTCCGAGATGGCCTTTTGATGCGACAACGGTTGCTGATTTTCTGGATTTGGGCGTAGTTTGGGAGTGCATTGAGCCGGATGAAGAAGGTGCGATCGCGGCGAGGATTTTGCCGCAGCAGCGGTTAATCGAAATCAACGAACAGATTCTCGAAAAACCCCCAGGCTTCATCGAATCGACGATCGCCCACGAAATCGGCCACTGGGTGCTACACGTCAATCAAGACGAAGCAGACGGCACTGTCGAACAGTTGGAACTAAACTTGGGCAATCAAGGAAAAACCGCCCAGGATGCCGAGGAACCGTTTGTTTGTCGGGGTGCGAGTGCTGATAATAAGGTTTTGTCGATCGAATGGCAAGCGCAATATTTTGCAAGCTGTTTGTTGATGCCTCGGTGTATTTTGGAGGAAAAAAGACAGGGACGCGATTTAACTAAGTGGTCGCATTTATACAAAATGAGAGATGAATTGGGAGTAAGCATTTCCAATTTAACAAACCGCTTGCAAGAATTCGATTGGATTTACATTCCCAAGGGAACGCGCGAGATTTATGCCGGGAAAGATGCCGCCAACGGACAGGAGCGGTTGTTTGGATAAAAGTGCGATCTAATTTGAGGTTTGAGATTTGGAAGCGATTCTCTAATCTCAAATCTTTAAAATTAATTTTTAATTAAGTTACATTTTATGCTAACCAATATTCAAATCCTGCTGGCAGCTTGTGAGGAATTAAATATCCCTTACGAAATCCTGCATCCTTCCCAAAACTTGATTAGACTCAAACAGGGCGGCGAAGAATATTATTTTGTCAATTACATGACGCCATTTAACAGCGCGTCAGTAGCAGAGATTTTTAAAGACAAAGAATATACCTATCAACTATTAAACGGCAAAATAAATACTGCCAGAACTCTCGGTTTTGTCTCGCCTCACTGCGAGGAGAAGTATAAAAAGTATTTGAGTTTCCCAGATATTGAATCAATTGTTTTAGAAGTAAACAAAAAATTCGCTTTCCCGGTAATTCTCAAAAGAAATCGCGGTGCTGGTGGCAACAATGTTTTTTTGTGTGAAAGTAGAGAGCAAATTAAAGAAGCCCTAGAAATTATATTTAACGTAAACAGCAAAGATTATGACTATGTGGCCCTAGCTCAAGAATATATCGAAATTGCCCACGAATATCGGGCTGTATTCTGCAAAGAAAAGTTAGTTTTGCTGTACGAGAAAGACAAATCTCAGGCTAAATTTGCGGGCAATTTAAGCCCGTTGCACTGGGAAGGTGCAAAAGCCAAACATATAATTAACCCCAATCTCATGTCTGAGATTGAAGATTTTGTTAAACCTGTTTTTGCAGAAATTGCGATTAATTATGCTGGGCTTGACATAGCGCTAGATAAAAACGGAGCATATTGGTTGATTGAAATTAACTCAAGTCCTAATTACGATATATTTGTTAGAGATAACGATCGCCAAATTGTCGTAACAATGTTTAAAGGAATTCTGGAGAGCTTGATTGTTAACAAAATGCCGTAAATGCCTCGATTTTCAACGGACATAAACTATGGACAGTCAGCAGCTTAGACAACTCATCAGCCAGCCAGAAGGTTTGAAATTAGATTTCAAACGGGAACTGCACAAACTAAAAGACTCCAAGAAAGATTATGCCAAGCAGCAATGCGATGAGTTCATCAGAGATATTTTATCACTGACCAATGGTAATTTTAATACCGCTGACCAAACAGGCTATCTGATTATAGGGGTTGGAGATGAGTTAAGGTCTGATGGTACGAGAGACTTATTTGATGTTAGCAACCTGCTAACTCCCAAACAAATTCTACAAAGGGTTAACCCTGCCTGTGAGCCTCCTATTCCAGATGTTCACTGTGAAATTGTTGAGATAGATGGCAAAAATATTTTCGTTATTTCTATCCCGCCGAGTCCCCATTTACACCGGACGATCAGAGATTTAACACCGCGTACAACCTATCCTGCTGGCACTGTTTTTATCAGGCGAAATGAGGAAATATTTCCGGCAACTCCAGCAGAGTGCGATGTCATTCTGAGGGAAAAGGAGCGAGTCTTTGCCAAACCGAGGCGTGAGAAATACGATAATCTTACTCGTAGCAGTGTGGTGGAGTTTGTAGGGCGAGAACAGGATATTGAAAAGCTGGATGAGTTGTTCCAGCAACAGAATAATCTTCCTGCTGTCACGATTATTGGCATGGGCGGGGTTGGCAAAACGGCACTTGCCGATCGCTATGGGCAGCGACATTTAGAGGGGTTAGGTGACGGTGCCGGCGGTGTTTGTTGGATTGATGTCAGAAATGGAGATGTAGGGCTTCAAATTGTTAGTTTTGCGCGGAGTCTCTTAAACCTGAAGCCGCCAGAGGATTTGGATTTACCAAATCAGTTGAGGTACTGCTGGCAAAATTGGCCATTGGGAGATGTGCTGATTGCGTTCGATGATGTCACAGACTACAAGCAGGAGGTAAAGCCTTATTTGCCACCAAAATCATCTGGGTTTAAGGTGCTGATTACATCGCGGGAACAGTTGGGGCGAGGTTTGGCGTATTTGCCATTAAATGAATTGAAAACAGAGGCGGCACTGAGACTGTTGGAAGTGCTGATTGAGGATCTGAATCGCTTTCAACTGGAATTAGATGTTGCCGAACAAATCTGTGAGTGGCTTGGCTATTTACCCCTGGGGTTGGAATTAGTGGGGTGTTATCTTTATAATCGCCGGGATTTGTCCTTGGAGGCAATGCTGTCTTTACTGGAGGAAAAGCGACTCAAACACATAGCTGTCCAAAAACCCGATCCGACAATGACTGCTCAATTGGGGGTAGCTGCTGCCTTTGAGTTGAGTTGGGAGCGATTAGATGAAAACGCCCAAAAATTGGGCTGTATGCTGAGTTTATTTGCCTTGGCTGACATTCCTTGGTGGCTAGTGAAAGGAGCATACCATTATCTGCTCACATCAGAAGATGAGAAGATTGATTTAGAACTTTTGGAAGAAGCTAGAGCTGATTTATTGAATTGCCATCTGCTAAAGTCTACGAGTGATACAGCCTGTCGTTTGCATCCCCTAATTCGAGAATTTTTGAGGGGGAAGCGAGAAGAGTCAATAGAAGTGAATGAACTTAAAGAAGCCTTTGTAAACGCCACATGGGCAGTAGCGGATCAAATCCCTGAGTCACCCACCTATCAGCGGATTCAAATAGCTGCCCCTGCTATTCCCCATGTGGCAGAGATAGCCAAAGACAAAGACTTAAGGGATTTACTAAATGACAAGTATTTAACAGTGCCTTTTGTAGGCTTGGGTCGATTTTATGAAGGTCAAGGATTATATGCTCAAGCATTACCTTGGTTTGAGCAATGTCTATCCGTAACTCGATCGCATTTTGGGTCAGAGCATTCCCAAGTGGCAACAAGCCTCAGCAATTTGGCTTGCGCCTACAAAGCTCTTGGTCGCTATAGCGAAGTTGAACCCCTATTAGTAGAAGCTTTGGAATTAGACAAACGCTTACTCGGAGAACAAAATGTTTGCGTATCAATCAGTTTAATCAATCTCGCTAGCCTGTACAACCTTCAAGGTCGTTATGATGAGGCTGAAACTATGTTTTTGCAAGCCTTAGAACTCAGCAAATACTGGCGTGAAGAAGACAAAACTCTTCTAATAACCTGCTTGAACCATCTGGTAGCACTATATTTTGAACGATATGAATACGAAAAAGCTAAATTTGTATTAATGCGAGCTATAGAGGAGAGCAAAGACTGTAGCGATGTTAACCACTTGCCTAATTTACTGAACTATCTAGCACGTATTTACAAGCATCAGCAACGCGACGCTGAAGCGGAAAAGTTTTATAAGCTAGCCTTGGAAATAACAAAGCAGTTGGTGGGAGAAAATCACCCCGATATAGCAAAACACCTGAATAATCTAGCGCTGTTCTACCTGGACAGAAGTCGTCACAGTGAAGCAGAATCCTTATTTATTCAAGCTTTGGAACTGACAAAAAGTTTCTGTGGAGAAGAACATCTTGATGTGGCAACAGTTCAACATCATTTAGCAGATTTATATGATATTCAAGGTCGCTACGGTGAAGCAGAGCCTCTGCATTTAAAAGCTTTAGAAATAAGAATTCGGTCACTAGGAGAAGAGCATCCTGATGTGGCAACTAGCCTGAACGATTTAGCCTATTTATATGACTGTCAAGGTCACTACAGCCAAGCGGAGCCTTTGTTTATAAAAGCATTTAAAATCAGAGAAAGCTGTTTGGGGAAAGACCATATCCAGGTCAAAAACAGCCTAAATAATCTGGTTGTTTTTTATTTAAAACAGGAGCGCTATAGTGAAGCAGAACCCCTAATGCTACGACTTTTTAAAATTCTTCAGCGAAAGTTAGGCTCGAAACATCCTGAAACTATTTATTGTCAGGAAAGCCTTGCAATGCTTCGCCAAAATCTCAACTATGCAAAGAGAGACTTGCCATATTTTGAACATAAAAGTAAGAAAGGAAAATCTCCGAAAAAGCGAAATAAATTCTGGGAACTGTAAAATTTATAAAATACTGTTTGGGGCCGTGCGTGAGTGCAAATAGTCTCATCATCTAGATTCAACTATTTATTGCTCTCACGCACGCTACAGCTACAAACTTTATATCACATTCTTTCCAATACCTTAATCCCCAATAACTCCAAACCCAATTTCAAAGTCGTCGCCGTCAAATCGCACAAAATTAACCGCGAAGTCCGCAACGGTTCCTCAGATTTCAACACCTGACACTGCTCAAAAAATTGATTGAACTTTTGACTCAATTCAAACAAATACTGACAAATTCGATTAGGCAACAAATCGCCGCCAACAGCACTCACAACTTCATTCAACTGCAATAAATGCTTTGCCAATACCAACTCGGCATCAGACTGCAAAATCACTTTTGCACCAGCATCTAAATTATCAAAATTAATCTCACCTTTGCGGCGAATTCCCTGCACGCGCGCGTAAGCATACAGCATATAAGGAGCGGTATTTCCTTGCAATGCGAGCATCTTGTCGTAACTAAATACATAGTTGCTGGCGCGATTTTGACTCAAATCTGCATACTTAACTGCACTCAAACCAACTACGCGACCTACGTTAGCTATAAACTCTTTCGTTTCCTGTCTTTCTTCTGTGACTAATCTGTCTTCCAAATCTTTGGTGGCGCGGACGATCGCCTCATCTAACAAATCCTGCAACCGCACCGTTTCCCCAGAACGAGTTTTGAGTTTTTTACCGTCTTCTCCCAATACCAAACCGAAGGGAATGTGCACAATTTCGACATCTTCGGGAATCCAACCGGCTTTTCTGGCTACTGCAAATACTTGGGCAAAATGGTTTGCTTGTCCCGAATCCGTGACATAAATTATGCGCTTTGCATTGTCTTTTTGGATGCGGTAGCGCACTGCTGCTAAATCTGTTGTGGCGTAATTGTAGCCGCCGTCGGTTTTTTGGACGATTAGCGGCAGGGGTTCGCCTTCTTTGTTGGTGAAACCGTCTACAAAAACGCATTTTGCGCCGTCACTTTCTACTAGCAAACCTAAGTTGGTTAAATCTTCGACTACGGCGGGCAATAATGGATTGTAAAACGATTCGCCGCGTTCGGTTAATTTGATATCGAGCAAGTCGTATATTACTTGAAATTCGCGGCGCGATTGATCGCACAGCAATTTCCAAGCGCGGCGGGTGTCTTCGGCGCCTGCTTGCAGTTTTACTACTTCTTGGCGGGCGGTTTCTTTGAAGGTTTCGTCTGTGTCAAAGCGCTGTTTTGCTTGGCGGTAAAATGCGACTAAATCGCCTAAATCTAGGGCGTCAGCGGTTGTGAGGGCTTCGGGGTGAACTTCGCGCAAGTATGCGATCAGCATACCGAATTGCGTGCCCCAGTCGCCGATGTGGTTGATTCTGAGTACGTCGTGGCCTTGAAATTCGAGGATGCGGGCGATCGCATCTCCGATGATTGTCGATCGCAAGTGTCCGACGTGCATTTCTTTGGCTATATTCGGACTGGAAAAGTCGATCGCGATTGTCTGAGGCGTTTTCGCCGGTTCAATCCCCAAACGCGAGTCGCCGGCGATCGCACTAATTTGCGCTTCCAAATAAGCCGGTTTCAGCTTCAAATTGATAAAACCTGGCCCGGCGATTTCTGGGGTTTCGCAGATGTCGGTAATATCTAGGTTTTCGATGATTGTCGAGGCGATCGCCCGTGGGGGCTTTCCTAACTTTTTCCCCAAACTCATCGCCGCGTTGCACTGAAAGTCCCCAAAGTTGGGATTGGTGGCGGCGGCTAGCATCGGATCTGCACCTGCATAACTTTCGCCGAATGCAGCGGTGAATGCTTTTTCAAATTTTGCTTTTAACTGTTGGGCGATCGAGTTCATGTTTAATATTTTGATTGGATGTTTATTTTAAACTCTAGATTCAGCACTTTGTGGCAATAATACTCTCACTACTTAGGTAATTTCCCTCTGGTTCTCTCCCTCTGGGCCTATCCCCCTCTCCTCACCTAGTAGGAAATTTTGTACTTACCTTTGAGCTGCTGATGCGATCAAAATCATTGGCCGTGATAGCACAGAGTACATTTTATCACAGTTGCGATCGCTACACAAATTAAAAAATGTCACATCAAGTCCATGATCTCGATCGCTAGATCATTTTGTTAAATCGCTTACATTAAGGTATGTTAAAATTTTTTCAATGCACCCAAAAATCCTACGAAAGGAAGTAGTTATGTTATCTCAACCTATTTTTGGTGATCGCTCTCTGACCCACGTCTTTTATCAAGCAGTAATCGCTCGCTTCTACGACGGTTTCAGTCTCTCCACCCAAGCACTATTACGAGAGTGTACGCTTGGCTTCGCCCCTTGTCCCGATGGAGTCAAAACCTTTTTCATCATCGCGCCAAGTCTCGATGCAGCAGAGCAACTAATTGACAAAATGGACAGTATTTTGGAGCGAGTTGCCGAACTCATGGCTGGAGTCGGACAACTTGCCCTGTGCATAGTTCCCCCCGGCAGCGAACCACAGCAACCGATAGATCTGGAAGACTTAGAAAAAGTTCCCCCGGATTGTCTGGCTTGCAAATTCTTTACAATTATATGGGCCGATGCTGCGGCCGATCGGTAAAATTGACAGTTAGCAACCAGCAACTCAACACGGTTCGGCCCAAGCTGTGCCTGTGTCGGCGCGGGGTAGATTGTCTGTTAGTTACAGTCTTTGGAATTATCGGGCAAAGCGTGCAGGTAATTTAGAGCGCGCAGCAAGGTTGCACTCGCAATCCTTGCCAAGTGTTAAACCAGGCAAAATATATATATCAAATGACCGCTTGTCAGTAGCTCAGATTTTTACCGGCCGGCTCAAACAGCCGTGCATCTACTTTTTACATTCCCAATAAAGGCCACCAAAAAGCCGCATCAACTCTCCTCGGTGTCTCGCTTCAAAAGACAGCAGCAGGAATTTGGCGGTATCGCTGGAAAATAGATTTTTGCGAAATATCTGCTGAGGTTCAGAATAAGCAGAAATATTCTCAAAAATAGATAATAGTTCCGCAGGTTTACCTCAGAAACCAGGTTTCTACCCCCGCGCTTCATATTCGCGGTTCGCTGGGAAATTGACAGAAAATAGACTGTTTGTAGGAGAGTCAATCAATTTTAGATTTTAGATTTTAGATTTTAGATTGACCCCACGGATAAATGCGGGGGCTTGAGGATTTTTGATTTTTGATTTTGGATTGATTCCACGGATAAATCACGTGGCGGGTACCATCAAGAAATTCCTGGTAACCAGCTAGAAAAAAAGCAAAGCTTTACTGAAAAAAAGAGCTGTTTTCCAGCGCCACCCCTGGCAGTGCAGAGCGATCGTACCACAAGCTCATAGAATTTGTTAAAAATTTCAGTTGAAAATTTGAATTATTAAATTTTATGCCTAACATTGGGGATAAAATCTAAGATTGAAATTCTCAAATCTGAAATCAAGACATCATGGTAAAACTGACACCGAACCCCAGCTTTAGTTTAACAATTCGGGTTGCTCTGCCGAACCAGCCGGGAATGCTGGCAAGAGTCACCAGCGCGATCGCATCTGTCGGCGGCAACTTCGGCCAAATCGACTTGATCGAGCAAACCCGCGCCACTACCGTTCGCGATATCAACGTCGATGCCTCCAGCCTCGAGCACAACGAAGAAATAGTGCAAGCAGTGAAAGGACTGCCAGATATCAGAGTGATCGACGTGTACGATCGCACTTTCAACTTGCACCGCGGCGGAAAAATCAGCGTAGTTAGCAAAATTTCCCTCAAACGCCAGTCAGATTTGGCAATGGCATACACCCCTGGAGTCGGCCGCATCTGCACTGCGATCGCCAATGACCCGCAACAAGTTTATAACCTCACAATCAAACAAAATACTGTTGCCATTGTTACCGACGGTAGCGCAGTTTTGGGACTGGGAAACCTCGGCCCAGCCGCCGCACTGCCAGTCATGGAAGGCAAAGCCATGCTATTTAAAGAATTTGCAGGTATTGACGCCTTTCCTATCTGTTTGAATACCCAAGATACCGAGGAAATTATTCGCACAGTGCAGAATATCGCCCCGGTTTTTGGCGGCGTTAACCTCGAAGATATTTCTTCTCCCCGCTGCTTTGAAATCGAAGCAAGATTGCGGGAAACCTTAGATATTCCGATTTTTCACGACGACCAGCACGGCACTGCGATTGTTAGTTTGGCAGCATTAATTAATGCCTTGAAAATCGTCAAAAAAACCATCGCAGAAGTGTGTATCGTGATTAACGGAGCCGGTGCGGCCGGAGTCGCGATCGCCCGCTTGCTGCGTAAAGCAGGTGCCCAAAACATCATCATGTGTGACTCCAAAGGCGTCCTCTCCCAAGACCGCACGGATATGAACCCAGAAAAACTAGAATTTGCTGTGCCTTCGAGCGGTACTTTGGAAGATGCGATCGCCGGTGCCGATGTATTTTTAGGCGTCAGCGCCCCCGGCGTACTCACCCGATCGATGGTGCGTTCGATGGCCGAAAATCCCATTGTTTTTGCAATGGCTAATCCCATTCCCGAAATTCAGCCAGAATTAATTATGGAAGATGCAGCGATTATAGCAACCGGACGCAGCGATTACCCGAATCAAATTAACAATGTTTTGGCATTTCCAGGGATATTTCGAGGTGCTTTGGACTGCAAAGCAACCACGATTACGCCCAGTATGTATTTGGAAGCAGCTTATGCGATCGCCTCTTTAGTCAGTCCTTCTCAGCTTGACAAAGAACACATTATACCGTCTGTTTTTGACGAAAGAGTTGCCATTGCAGTCGCCGGTGCAGTGCAGTTGGCTGCCCGATCCGAAGGTATTGCCCGCGATTAATAGAAGGAAGAAGGAAGTCTTCCTTCTTCCTTCTTCTCTCTTCCTTAATCAAGGATAAAACTCACAGCAATAAACAAGATAATAAAGATATAATTAAATAAACCAAGTCCAGCTAGGTCAGATGCAAAGCCAGTTAGGAAAAGCCAAGCGCAATCGCTCCTGTTGCCAATTGTTAGAACTGTGCCCGATAGGGCTGGCATTGTGCCGGACGGACGGGACTTTTCTCGACGTAAATCCAGCTTTTGCAAGTATTATCGGCCGCACAGTTGCAGAAACTCTCCACCTCAACTACTGGGAAATTCAGCAAACACAGTGCGCGGGCCCAGAAAAATATCTAGAATGTCAAGCAAAAAATAGCCACACGCACCTGTGCGAAGCAGCATACAAACATAAAAACCAGCATCTCGTACCCGTGCGAGTTTCCGAGCGGGCCATTGAAGCAGAGGGACTGTCCGCGATTTGGCTAAGTGTTGAAGAAATCTTTAATAATCGGGATCAAAATAGCGCTCCGCTGGAATCAGCGTCGCCACACAGCAATTCACATCTAGAAAAATTGCTGACAAAGCAGACTGCCGAACTAGAAAAAACTCAGAAGCTACTCGCAGAAAAAATCTCCGAACTGGAGCAAACTCAAGAAAAATTACGTCTCCAAAGTCAAATTATTGACCAAATTCATGAGGCGGTAATTTCTACAGATATGGACGGCTCGATCACCATTTGGAATCAAGCCTGCCAAAAGTTATACGGCTATCAAGCAACTGAGGCTATCGGACAGCACATTTCTCTAATTTACCCGCCAGAACAGCAAGAATTTTTGTTAGAGCAAGTCATCAAGCCGCTACAAGAAAAAGGCGAGCATGAAATTGAAGTTATAACACACCGTAAATCAGGAGAAAAATTTTCCTCGAACCTGATGCTGTCGCTATTGAAAGACAAAACGGGAGCAGTTGTGGGGATGATGGGATCTTTGACAGATCTGAGCGTTTGCAAAGCTTTAGAACAAGAATTAGCACAGAGACAAGCACTATTTGATGCCTTTTTGAAGGAGGCGCCGGCGGGACTTTGCATTTTGGACTCCCAACTGCAGTATGTGCAAATTAATCAATTTCTCGCAGAAATAAATTGCCTGAGTCCAGCAGAACACATTGGCAAGACTGTACGCGAAATATTGCCGAATATGGCTCCAATAATAGAGCATTTGTACGCAGAAATTTTGAGGACGAAACAACCCCTAATTAATATCGAGATCAGTGGTGATAATCCAAGAAAGCCGGGGTTTGTCCGACACCTGACAGGCTCTTATTTTCCCTTGCTAGACAAAGATGGCGAGGCGATCGGCATCGGTGCAGTTGTAGTTGACATTAGCGATCGCAAACAAGCAGAAGCTGCGCTGCAAAAAAGCGAACAGCTTTACCGCACTATGGCAAGCAACTTTCCTAACGGTGCGGTGATGTTGTTCGATCCAGAACTGCGCTACACGCTAGTAGAAGGTACAGAATTAGCAGCAGTGGGGCTTGTCAAAGAATTGATGGAAGGCAAGACAATCTGGGAAGTATTCGAGCCAGATGTTTGTACTGATATCGAGCCAACTTATCGGGCGGCACTGGCAGGAGAAACAGTTGTTACAGAATTTTTTTACAGCGATCGCGTTTACCTCGGTTATGCTTTGCCAGTCAGAAACGAACGGCAAGAAATTATCGGCGGATTGCTAATGACTCAAAACATTACCGCTCGCCAATTAGCAGAAGAAGCACTCAGAGAAAGCGAGGAAAAATATAGGTGCATTGTCGAGACAGCGGACGAAGGAATTTGGATCATAGATGCGGAGGGTAAAACTACTTTTGTCAACAAAAAAATGGCCACTCTGCTCTGCTGTACCCCAGAGGAAATGATCGGGCAGTCGCTATTTGCTTTCATGGATGCAGAAGGCATGGGGATCGCACAAATCAGTCTCGAACGCCGCCGTCAAGGAATTCGCGAACAGCTCGATTTTAAGTTCCGTCGCCGAGACGGCAGGGACTTGTGGGCGATGGTTTCTACTAATTCCTTGGCCGACAAACAGGGACGCTATGTGGGCGCTTTGGCAATGGTTGCTGATATTACCGAGCGCAAGCAAACAGAAGCCGCATTGCAGCAGTCGGAAGCCAAATTTCGATCGCTCTACGAATTAACCAGTTTGCCTGTTTTTATGCTATGTGACAATGCCATCACCGATGCCAACACAGCCACCCTAAAACTATTCGGCTGTACTACCCCGCAACAGTTGTACGGCCAAAATCCCGGCAAACTCTCGCCTGTTTTCCAACCCAACGGCAGAGATTCTTTGAGCTTGGTTAACGAAATGATAGCGATCGCTTTTGAGCGGGGAAACCACCGTTTTGATTGGGTTCACCAGCGCTTAGACGGTAGTGATTTTCCCGCAGAAGTCGTGCTGACAATCATCGAGGTTGGAAATGAAAGAATGATCCAAGCAGTCGTCCAAGATTTAACCGATCGCAAACTTGCAGAAGAAACATTAGTGCGATCGGAACAAGCCCTTAGACAGCAAGCAAGACGACAACAACTGCTCAATCAAATTGCCAACCAGATTCGCACATCTTTAGATTTAGACACAATTTTAGAAACCGCAGTTCAAAAAATTCGCAATTTGATGCACATAGATTGGTGCCTGTTCACTTGGTATCGCCCAAACCGCAATCCTCCGGTTTGGGAAATAGTTTGCGAAGCGAAGAATGCAGCTTTGCCGAGTTTGCTCGGTACTTATTCTGTAGAGGAGCAATCTAGTGTTGCCCTGCCACAGATTTTGCAGCAACACATCCTGCGAATTGATGATGTCAGCACTTTTGAAGATTTAGAAGTGCGCGAAAATTTCCAGACCTTAAAAATTAACTCAGTGCTGTCGCTGCCAGTTCAAACTGCTTCAGGCGATATTGGGGCAATTACCTGCTATGAGGCTGTGTCCATGCGAAATTGGAGCGACTCGGAAGTCGAACTGATGCAAGCGGTGGTCGCTCAAATTGCGATCGCGATCGACCACGCTGAACTGTACACCCAAACCCGCAAAGCGGCCCGACTAGCTCAAGCTCAAACTCAACAGCTAGAAGAAACTTTGCGCGAACTAAAACGTACCCAAACTCAATTAATTCAAAGTGAAAAAATGTCAAGTTTGGGACAGTTAGTAGCAGGTGTCGCCCACGAAATTAACAACCCAGTTAATTTTATCTACGGCAATCTCAGCTACACCAGCGAGTACACTCAAAACTTGCTAAAAATGCTGCGACTTTACCAGAAAGAATACCCACAGCCTAGCGCAAGAATTGTAGATGCAAGGGATGACTTTGAAATTGATTATCTCATTGAAGATTTACCAAAAATTTTAGCATCTATGAAAGTCGGAGCCGATCGCATCCGCGACATAGTTTTGAGCCTACGAACTTTTTCAAGACTTGACGAAGCCGAAAAAAAACAAGTTGACATTCACGAAGGTATTGAAAGCACGCTGCTAATTTTGCAAAACCGCCTGAAACATAAAGCTGATCACCCGACAATTAATGTGATTAAAGAATACGGTAATTTGCCTTTAGTTGAATGTTATCCCGGTCAGTTAAATCAAGTATTTATGAATTTGTTGAGCAATGCGTTAGACGCATTGGAAATGGAGATGAAGGAATCCAATCGCACCGCCAAAAATCTCGCAATTACGATTCGCACCCAAGTAACCGACAATAACAGCGTTGCCATATGGATAGCTGACAGCGGGCCTGGGATGAGCGAAGATGTCCAGAAGCGCTTGTTTGACCCGTTTTTTACTACTAAACCCATTGGCAAAGGAACTGGCTTAGGGTTGGCCATTTCGCACTCTATTATAGTAGAAAAACACGGCGGCAAGCTTTCTTGCAATTCTGTAGTGGGAGAAGGTTCCGAATTTGCGATCGAGATTCCTCTGCAGCAAAAATTAAATTAAAACCCGTTGTATCGGTATCATATCATATCATATCATATCATATCATATCCCATCGAGCGATGGGATTTGATATGATTCAAATCCGATTCTTTACCGTCAGATGCACACCACCAGCGGGTGCCATTGTCAAACCGCGACGTACTGGCACCACGGGACTATTTTCTGTAAGTTCTAAAGAGTATCGTGACAGCACTTTTGCCAATACTAACTTCATTTCAAACATGGCAAATGCCGCCCCAATACAGCGGCGGTTTCCTCCCCCAAACGGCAAATATTCGTAAGGCGAAAATTGACGTTCGAGAAAACGTTCTGGTTTAAAACAATTTGGTTCCGGGTAAATATCATGACGGTGGTGAACCAAATAAATACAGGAAGAAACTATCATTCCTTTGGGAAGATTATAACCCATTAACTGCATCGGAGCTTGCAGAATGCGCGGAAATGCAAAAAATACGATCGGATAAATCCGCAGCGTTTCGCAACAGACAGCATTCAAATACGGGAGTTTAGTTATTTCCGCCGGATCGGAATTTTTCAAATCAATAGAATTGAGTTCTTGCAGCAGTTTCTCGCGGACTTCTGGGAGGTAGTGAATCCAATACAAAGCCCAGGCTAAAGCTGTGGCTGTAGTTTCGTGTCCTGCGAATAACATCGTCATTAATTCATCCCGCAATTCAACGTCGCTCATCGGCTGTCCTGCTTCGTCACGAGCTGAAATTAACAAGCTCAGGATGTCTTCTCCCAGTGGTTGAGATAGAGTTTTGCGATCGCGTATTTCTTGATAAATCAGTTCATCTAAACGCTGTCTTTGTCGCAGAAATCCTCCCCAAGGACTCCAAGCACCTAAATCTTGTTGTAACGACTTCACAAACAAAAATGTCGCGCTCAAAGGATTGCTAAAAAAATTTAACATCTTAACAAAAAGTTGCTGGATTTGCTGGTAGCGTTCTCCTTCGCTCAGCCCAAACACCGCGTGCAAAATCACTTCCAAGGAAATCTCCTGCATAGTTGATTGCGCGATAACCGAGTTACCTGGAGTCCAATTATTAATTACTTTTTCGGTGGTATTGCGGATGATTTGTCCGTAAGCTTTCATGCGTTCACCGTGAAAAGGTGGCATTAAAAGTTTGCGCTGCTGCAAATGTCGATCGCCATCTAACAACAATAACGAATTGGGGCCTACTAAAGGTAGCGCTATCTGGTTTCCCGTACCGGATTCAAAAAGTTTGGAATCCGCTGTAAAAATTTCTTGAATAGCTTGAGGATTGCTAATAATTACCTGGGGCGGAAAATTGCTGAATTTGCTGGTAAAAATGTCACCGTAGCTTTTATAGTTTCGTTCTAAATAATACAGAGGATTTAAAATCCCCCGCACTGTCTGAACAAATCTATTATCTTTAGGGCCGTCTAAAACTTTGTTGGTCTCATGATTTTGAGATGGAGAGTTGTTGGTGAGGATAGTCATTTGTTTTTCTCCTAATTTTATGGTTTCACAGGACGAATCAAAGCATAAGTCTTATTTCAAAAAAATCTCAAATCCCTCAGCTATTGAAAAATAGTACGGCAATAGTAGGATACAGAGTAACTCCCAGGCCAAAAGCTCGTTCTATCGGCTCTTTGAGATAGCCTATCCAAAACGCCATTCTTCCCAAAACAAACACAATTGCCAAAATTGGCATCAGCTTGATGCTGTAAGTATCTAAAAAGGTAGAAAGGATTAAACTGCCTACAAAAAACAGCACAAATTGCTCTAGAGTGTTGCTCAGACAACGTAAATTAATCCGCATTGCTTCTGATTCGGCATTTGCTAAAGGGTTGATGGCTGGGCTGCTAAATCTACCATTACCAACTGCAACTATGCCGGCAAATAACATCAGTACCGGAAAAATTGGGCAGCGAAGGGCGAAGATTAGGCGCGACTCTGCGCTATGGAAGGGCGGTAGGGGCAGCGCTATCACAAAATAACTAATCAGTACGAAAGTAAGGCAGAAGATTAAGGCAGAAATGCCTCGCCAAACAACTCTTTGCTGTTGTGCATTGAAACTGAGTAAATTAATCATTGTTTACAGAAACCCAACCTTATTATATATTTTGTATACCTAGATATTTTACGTAAACCCGATCGCACCTTGGCGTCTCCACACCAGTTGTCGGTAGATATCCGCTATTTTCGTACATTTTCACAGCTTCTTTGAGAATGCTAGCAGTTTCTATCCAGATTTCCTCAAAGCCACGAGCGATAATTTTACTTTCCAATTCTTTCAGTAAAAATTTCCCCAAACCCTGTCCCCTTGCTGCTGGCAAAATATACATTTTGCGAATTTCCACAGCATGATTTCCGCGCTCAATCGGATAGTAAGCCGCCGTACCCACTATTTTATCCTGCCGTTCAACTACCCAAAATTCGCCGCCTTGATTATGATAATGTAGTTCTACATCATAGACATCTCGATCTGCCCCGTGAGGTTCGCATTTTAAACCGTACTCTGCTAAAACATCCCTAATTAAATAGAACGCCTCAGCGCGATCGCGCGTTTCCCAGGAACGAATTAAAAAATCCAGATGTTGGGTTTTCATGGGTGGTTGCAACTTAATATTTATTTGTTGACTTTAGCAACTGTAAACTTACTAATTTTTTTTACAGTTTTTAAATGCACCTAGCTTTTAACTGTGAATTCTCGGTTCAGGATGAAGACTTGCCAGCAACTCGCTCTCTACTAATGATAATTCCTCCAACCTCTGCATCACAATATCCCGATCGAAATAAGTTGTTGCCAAAATCCAATATACCCCGTAATGGCGCGCTTCCGAAGCCATCAAACTGCGGTAAAACTTAGCTAATTCTGCGTCGGGACAGCGATCGCCCAGCAGCCCCAACCGTTCATGACTGCGCGCTTCTATCAAACCAGAAACTAACAAAGAATCCAAAAGTCTCTCCGGTTCCTGCTTGCGAATTTGGGCGGACAAACCTGCACCGTAGGGAGGTGCGGCCAAAGGGCCCAAAGCGATGCTGCGCTTTTCTAACCGCTGGTTGACTTGCTCGAAATGCTCTAATTCTTCGCGGGCTATCGCCGTTAGCATCCTCACCAATTTTTCCCTTGCTGGGTAGCGAAACATTAAATTTAACGCTACTCCTGCCGCTTTCCGCTCGCAGTGAGAATGGTCTAATAAGATTGTATCCAAATGGGCGATCGCCTGTTGCACCCAAGCTTCCGAAGTCGGCTGTTTCAAAAACTTAATAGTTGGCAGTGTTGAAGTCATTAGTCATTAGTCATTAGTCATTAGTCATTAGTCATTAGTCAGTAGTCAGTAGTCATTAGTCAGCAGTCACTAGCCAGCATTTATCCGATCTTACATAATTTTTCCAAGACCGCATACATATCACCAGCAAACTTTTTCGGATTCCACAGTGGCGACAAATTGGCTGGATCTTTAGATTTCACCAACTGTGCTTTAATTGCATTTCTCAATTCACGATCTTTGCCCAATTTTACACCCACTTCCACATATTCCGACCAAGACAAAGCCACGCCTGTTTCAATTCCCAAAGTCTGCAAAAACGAATAACCCATTCTCGACAAAAATTGCTCTCCTGTGCGAGTCACCACTGGCAAATTAGACCACAAAGCCTCTAAAGTTTGAGTTCCTCCGTTGTAAGGATAAGAATCTAACAAAACATCTGCCAGCAAATAGATAATTCTGTGTTCTTCCTCAGTAGCAAACCTCGGCAAAAACTTAATTCGGTGCTTGCTCACTTTCTCAGCTTCGCAAGCTTGGTGATATGCAGCCTCAAACACGGCAGCATCGCCTAAAGCTTTGTGAATTAAGATACTGTTCGGCACTTCTTTGAGAATCGCAATTTGTGCTTTTACCAACTCGCTATTGAATTTTCTGCCGGGAGCGACGCACAGGTAAACTATCTGATCCAAACCGATTCGATGCGATCTTCTCAATGCAACGGGATCGACTCCATATCTCTGAAAACCCGACACCGCGACAAAGGAATCAGGCATCCTAATTAGCTGCTCGTCATAATATTTTTCCCTGTCTGCAGGGTGCGAGTGCCAGTCTGTAAGAAAGTAATTTTCCGGCGATATGTAAGGGGCGTCAAATCCCAGCCAAGAAACACAAACTGGTGCGGGTTTTTGGTAGAGAATATCAGCGTGAACTGGTACGCTGAGAGAATCTAAATCAACTAAAACGTCCAATTCATCTTGCTGAATTTGGTCGATAATTTCTGCGGAATTGGCAAGTCCGTTCGGGTAGGTGGTCGGAAAAGTGAGTTTTCCCCAAGTTTCAAATTGCTTAGTGAGAGCGTCAGGAATAATTTTTTCCGAAGCGTACAAGTACACATTGGGTGTGATGTCGGACAATTCGCGAATGATGTCCGCGCTGCACCAGCCTACAGAATGGCGGCTAAAGTGATTGGACAAAAAGCCGATTTTTAACTTGCTGGATGGAACCGTTGGTTTGAAGCTGTAATTTGCGGGTTGAGAAAAATTAGGTTTAATACATTGGTCGATATACTTTTGGGCAATTAATCTGTAAAGTTTTGAGTTGGCCGCCAAGTCATCTCGCAAATAGGGCGTGCTGAATAACAAGTTTGCATAAAGCGATTTAATTTCCACCGGGCTAGCGGTTTCTAAGTTTTGCTCTAAGTACGACTCTAGCTCTAAAAATCGATCGCCCGCAATTTGATTTAATCCCGACACTTGATAGGTGCTGATGAAGTAAATCGCGGTCATAATTGGATCGGTTTCTGCACACATTTGGCTGTAGTGGTGCACGGCTTGCCGCGCGGCAGCTAAATCGCTACTATCTCTGAGGATGTCGCACAAATGTTGGTGGGCAGAAATAAAATCGGGTTTAATTTCTAGAGCTTTTTGAAGGTTGGGTATTGCGTCTTTAAATTGACCCTGGTGGCGCAAAACTCGGCCAATTTGACAGTATGCTTCGGCTAAATCGGGTTTGAATGCGATCGCCTGCTGCCATGCAGCCACCGCCTCATCTAACTTCCCTTGCCGTGCTAATGTATCTCCTAAATTTAAGTGAAAATCTACCTGAGCAAGGTGGGGATTGAGTTCGAGAGCTTTTTGCTCGTATGCTACCGCTGCATCCTGCTGCCCCTGCTGCTTCAGTGCCCCTGCCAAATTCCAGTAAGCAGCAGCCAAATTCGGTTTAAGTTCGATCGCCTTTTCGTAATTGACAACCGCCTCCACCAAATGCCCTTGTTTGTAAAGCATACTGCCCAAATTAGCATAAGCCTCAGCAAAATCCGGATTCAGAGCGATCGCCTCGGAATAAAACCGCATCGCTTCCTCAATTTGGCCGCTTGCTTGCTGCACATTGCCCATTGTCACGTAAGCCGCCGCCCAATCCGGTTGCAATTCCAGAGCTCGGCGACAAGCAGCGACGGCTGCTGCTAAATTGCCTTGAGAGTAATAGGTTTCTGCAGCGACTGTCAGCGATGCAGCATCTTCAAACTGAGGTGTTTCGGATTGGTTGCGAAAATCGGAATTCATTTTGCGGCCTATCTGTGCTATCAAGTTAAAGGTTGAATCTATATTATTTTGCAGAGTAGCAGTTTTAGCGGAATTACGGGCGATCGTCACAGAGAATTTATGAGCGACAAGCAAGCGACACAGCGCCAACATAAGATCAAGTGGAAACCAAACCTCCTGCTGGGGATACTCTTGTTAACCTTAGCAATCCCCTTACCCTTTGCCCAAAAGACTTTCGCACAGCAGCAGCAGACAGCCAGCTTTCGGCAGAAATTATTTCAAACTGCTCTTTATTTCACCCTATATTTTGAGGGTGGATTCAGCAATCACCCTGCCGATAAGGGCGGCAGAACTTATCGGGGCGTCTTGCAAACGGAATACAACGCCTACCGCTACAGTCGTGGGCTTCCGCCCCTTGACGTGACGCAGATGTCGGAAGCAGAGCTCCTAGAAATTTATAAATATTACTGGGATTCGAGCCTCTCGGGCACGATGCAGCCGGCTTTGGCGATCGTCATGTTTGACACCGCCGTTAATTTCGGTATTAATAACTCAATTACCTTTCTTCAGCAAGCATTAGGATTGCCACAAACGGGAGTTTTTGACCCGCGCACCAAGGAAGCGCTGAAAGGGGCAAATAACAGAAATACCGCGCTGCAAATGATTAATGAACGAATTATTTACCGCTACAAAAGGGTGCAAGAAGATCCGACTCAGATGGCTTTTTTCCGGGGTTGGCTGAGTCGCGATTACAGTTTGTGGGGCTATGTGAACAAGATTAAGAATTAACAGTTAACTGTTAATAAGCAGGCGCGAATCTAATTTTTACTATCTTGTTTCTTTAAACTATTGTCGGGTGGCCAGGAGCGCCCGCCCGATAATTCCCATCTCAATGCACCACAGATTATCATGTCGGCTTAAATAACCCTTATATAGCAATCCTTGCAGGAGTCGTAAATTTTTTACTCCACCCCAACCCTCCCCGAACCCGCTGGGAGTCCGTAAGAAATTCACAAATGATGCGAGGATTGTTATATCTCTAAGCTCCTCTCTGAGAAAAATCAGTTTATTCAACTTAACACATCAACCATTTGTCAAGTAAATGAATTTCATATAATTCACAATCTTGATTCATAAAAGTCATATTTATCAAGATATATTTCACCAATCAAAAAACCTAGTAAATTTTAACCCGACCGTCTATAACAGAAATATAAAAACCAAATGTGTTGCTGCTGCACAACTAACTTAAGCCATGAAACTATGACGGTAGAAGAAGCAATAATTTTTTTGGACAATCTGGTATACGAACAAACGGAAAAACACCTGAGTCGGTTGCAACAGTCGATAATTCGAGGTGTTGTAGGGGGTTTGACGTACCAAGAAATTCAGCAAAACGATCCGATCGCCCGCGGGTACACAGTGGGCTACCTGGGGCGGTATGTCGGCTACAACTTGTGGAAAGACCTCACCAAGGTACTGAAGCAAGCAGAAATTATTGGACAAGAAGAAAGAGTAGTCGGAGCAAATCTTTGGGACTGCATCATGAGAGCTGTACAAAAAGGCACACAACCAGCTAATTCTGTCGATCCCATGTTGCAAAAGCTGCTGCGGATGCGTTACCGAATTAGAGAACATTTGGTGAACACCGAGTACAGCGATACCTATCTGGCTGAAGATGAAAATTTGCCCGATCGACCTTTGTGCCTCGTCAAGCGCCTGAAAAGCCAGTCTGAGAGAACCAGCCAGTTATTCGATCGAGAAACGCGGGTTTTATATCGATTGGGCCAACACGATCGGATACCAGAATTGTTAGCTCGTTTTGAAGAAAATGGATATTTTTATTTAGTCTATCAATTCATCGAAGGGCAACCCTTGTATCAAGAACTAATCGAAGGTCAACCCTGGGAAGAGCATCAGGTTATTGCTTTGTTGAAAGATATCTTGGAAGTGCTTGTTTTTGTTCACAAACAAGATGTAATTCACCGCGACGTTCACCCTCAAAACTTAATCAGGCGCACATCTGATAACAAAATGGTATTAATTGATTTTGGGGCCGTTAAAGAAATCAACACTTCACAAAACAGCATCGGTCAAACGAAATCGCGTGGCGGTACTCAGCAAGATTATATTCCCCCGGAACAAGCCATCGGTTCCCCGAAATTGTGCAGTGACATCTATGCTGTCGGGCTTATGGGGATTCAAGCCTTGACAGGAATGCGCCCGAAACAACTCAGAGTTGATAATTTAGGGAATCTCATCTGGCAGAAAAATGCAACTGTCACCCCGGAGTTGGCTTGCGTTTTAGACCAGATGGTGCTGTACGCTTTCCCCCAGCGTTACCCGTCAGCAACCGAAGCTTTGGAAGCACTTCAAAACTTGGGAGTTAGTTGACTGTTGTCAGTTGTCAGTTGACAGTTGACAGTTGACAGTTACCAACTCCGACTTTAATATCCCCTATGATAGTCCCTCTCTGCTGGGACTTTATTTTTGTAGTAGCGGTTTCAACCGCCGAGTCTTCTCTGTTGTGCCACATTTCCCACAGCCACAGCAGCCGATTTACAATGCGAGTGATCTTGTTGCACAGTGATTCATCCGCTACCATTAGCCCTCGATATACTGAGTAAAAACACTCCGTCTTGCCGATGATTCGGCCGCCAATTTCCGAAATCGAAGGGACAACGAACAAGGAACAAGGAATTTTTTATTAAAATTTACACATAAAAAATTAGTCAATTCTGCCGAATGCCTTCTACATAAGAGCCTTAAACCTTCATTTGACGATCTCTCTAAAGTTAGATAAAATAATTCATATTTTATGATTAGCAGCTTTGAGAAAATCTTAAGCAGCTTTGTATAGTAGGCAACACTATCACTAGAGTGTTTATTGTTACCTTAGATACGTAGAAACTAAATAATTAGAGGGATCGAGAAATTGGAAGTTTTTGAACGAGCACAACAACTGCAAAGGCCCTCAACCCGAATGGCTGCTGTCGAGTCTTTTTCCAAAAAAGCGAGTATTGCAGTAATGGCGATCGGCTGTACAGTCCTTTTGGGTTGGATATTCGATCTGCAAATCTTAAAAAGCATTCTGCCCGGACTCGTGACGATGAAAGCCAATACTGCGGTCTGCTTTATTTTGGGCGGGTTTTCTCTATTCATCCAACAGATCCGGCGTGCCAAATTAACAGCAAGAAAGCCTCAAAAAAATTACAAAAATTTAATTTTAGTATCCTCATTTTTAATTATATTAATTAGCCTATTAACCCTAGTTCAATATAGCTTTAATTTAGACTTAGGCATCGACCAACTGCTATTTAAAGAAAGTTACACATTGAGAATCACCGGAACACCAGGACGCATGGCACCGAATACTGCTGGTGCTTTTTTATTGCTGGGAACAGCGCTGCTGCTGCTGTCAGAACGTCGGCCTAAATACCTGCGGATTCAAATCTTAAGCTGTTCAGCATTTTTAATTGCATTTACGGGTTTGATAGGCTATTTCTACGACAAAGCTTTATTTTACCAAATTGGCAAAAATACAGGCATGGCTTTGCACACCTCCGCAGCATTTATGTTGCTGAGCTTCGGCATTTTATTTGCCAGTCCAGAGCGAGGATTGATAGCAGTAATGACGAGCGATCGCGCGGGCGGCATCATGGCGAGGCGCTTGTTGCCACGGGCAATCATTATCCCGCCTTTAGTCGGTTATTTGATCCTATCGGGAGAGCGGTTACAAGCCTACACGCCGGAGGTAGGGATATCGCTGTTAAGCGTATTGAACGTGATTATTTTTACAGTTATGATTTGGCAGAATGCCAAAACTCTCTGCACCGCCGACCGGAAGCGCTATCGAGCGGAACTGGGACTGAGGAAAGCTAAATCTGATTTAGAAAATCAAGTTGAGAAACGGACTCTCCAACTGCAAATCACCAACGAGCAATTGCAGCAGCAAATTTTCGACTCTCAAACAACAAAGCAGGCGCTTCAAAAAAACTACAACCTGTTGATAGCAGTCATCAACAGTACGCCCGCAGCCCTATTTGTCAAAGATACTCAGGGTCGTTACTTAATGCTTAATGCTGCGGGAGCCAGTATAATTGGCAAGTCTGTAGACGACATTATCGGCAAAGATGACAGCGAGTTATTTCCGCCAGAAATTGCGGGCAATATTAGGAAAACGGATCGCCCAACTCTGGCAGCGGGAACAACGGAAGCCATCGAAGAAGAGCTGCCAGTTAAAGGAAATTTGCGGACATTTCTTTCTACAAAAAGTGCTTACCGGGACGGACTAGGAAATATTAGCGGTATAGTTACCATCGCGCGGGATATTACTGAAAGCAAAAAAGCCGAAATCGCCAACAGAAGTCTGGCAGCAATTCTGGAAGCAACCCCCGATTTTGTAGGTACTTACAACCTCGAAGGACGCGCCATTTACATTAACAAAGCCGGCAGAAAAATGGTGGGTATAGACGAAAACGAAGATATATCCAAGCGACAAGTTCTAGAATTCACGGCAGCGTCAGACTACAGCACTTTGAAACAAGCGATCGCCACCGCTGTTTCCGAAGGCTTTTGGAGCGGAGAAACAGCCTTCGTGTCAGCATCGGGACTCGAAATTCCCGTCAGCCAAGTCATCATATCCCACTCCTCACCGGACGACAAACTCACATACATTTCGACGATCGCCCGCGACATCAGTGATCGCAAACACGCTGAAAAAGCCCTGCAACTGTCTCAAGCTCGTTTCGCCGGCATTGTAGAAATTGCCGACGACGCGATTATTTCCGTGGATGCTGACCAAAAAATTATCCTGTTCAACCAAGGTGCAGAAAGGATTTTCGGGTGGAGTGCAGCGGAGGCGATCGGGCAATCCCTGAGCCTGCTGTTGCCCGAAGCTTTTGCCACCCCTCAGAGTCACCTCGTCAGCAATTCCGGCGACAACGTTCAACAAGCCCGAACAATGGGCAACCGCAAAGAAATTTTCGCCCGCCGCCGAGACGGTACGGAATTTCCCGCCGAAGCTTCTATTTCCAAACTCGAAGTGGCAGGCGAAATCATATTCACAACTATTTTGCGCGACGTGACAGCCAGCCGAGAAGCGGAAGAATCCGTGCGTCTGAGCGAGGAAAGATATCGATCGCTGGCAATGGCCACCGCACAGATGGTTTGGATGACAGACGCTAACGGAATCGCCGAGAAACCTGAGCCTGATTGGATAGCTTATACGGGCTTGAGTTCTGAAGACAAGGACTTCTGGATAAAATCAGTGCACCCAGAAGATCGCGATCGCACAATACAAGCTTGGATGCGGGCAATAGAAACAAAAAGTCTCTACGAAGTCGAGCATCGGTTGCGGGCTGCAGACGGCAGCTACAGAAACTTCTGGGTGCGGGCCGTCCCCATTTTGGCCGCCGACGGCAGCGTTCGCGAGTGGGTGGGAACTCACACCGACATTAGCGATCGAGTACAAGTTTTGGAAGCACTCAAGCAGTCAGAGGGACAGTATCGATCGCAAGCAGCCGAGCTCGAAAAAGCTGTCCACGAGTTGCACCAAGCACAAACTCAACTAATTCAAACCGAAAAAATCTCTTCTCTCGGGCAGCTAGTCGCCGGCGTCGCCCACGAAATTAACAATCCGATTAACTTCATTTACGGCAACATCACCCACGCCAGCCAATACGCCGCAGACTTGCTCGGTTTGCTCCATCTTTACCAGGAAAAATACCCAAATCCCGTCCCAGAAATTGTAGAGGCAGCCGAAGATATTGAAGTTGATTACTTAATGGAAGACTTTACGAAGATTTTGGAATCAATGAAAGTAGGAGCCGATCGCATCCGCGACTTAGTTGTATCCTTACGCAACTTTTCCAGACTCGACGAATCGCAGATGAAGCGAGTAGATATTCACGAAGGAATCGAAAGCACTTTGCTAATTTTGCAGCACCGGATCAAAGCTAATGTACTTCGTCCCGCGATTGAGATTATCAAAGAATACGGCAGTTTTCCACCAGTCGAGTGCTATGTAGGTCAGCTCAATCAAGTATTTATGAATCTTTTAGGAAATGCGATCGACGCCCTCGAAGAGTACAACAGTACTCATTCTTCAAAAGAAATATATGCTCACCACAACAGAATTCGGATTAGCACGATTGCCAATTCAGACACAGTAACAATTCGCATTGCCGACAACGGGATGGGAATCCATCAAGAAGTCATTGGCAAATTGTTCGACCCATTTTTTACTACTAAACCCGTCGGCAAAGGTACAGGCTTGGGACTGTCAATCAGCTATCAGATTATAGTTGAAAAGCACCGAGGCAAATTGCAGTGTATTTCCACGCCTGGGGAAGGTGCAGAGTTTGTCATCGAGATTCCCATTTGCCAGGAAGTATCAGCGCTGGCTGCCGAAAACACAAAGGAAATGGTCAATCTATTTTAGATTTTAGATTTTAGATTTTAGATTGAAGCATTGACCCCACGGATAAATTCGGGGGCTCCTTTATCGGATA